>JBAYCO010000023.1:0-16516 GCA_041668685.1 Victivallaceae bacterium
AACAACAGGAAAAAAGCTTATCTGATAATTAATTTCAATACTAACCAGTTGAAGGAGGAAGTGGAGCTGTTAAACCGGCTGACCCGATTTAATATATATATTATTAATAAGCAGCGGCAGTTTCTGTGCTATAAATCCTTTAATGTCGAGCTTGAGCGTATTTCCGAGGGCGCTGACGCGCAGTTTGTTAATGAGCTTTTCTCAACGAAGGATTTTTTCAGCATTTCAAATTCATATTTCTTTAAAATAAAAATTCCTCTCAATAAGGCGGAGTTCAATGAAAACGGCAACTTTATATATTTGGCGGTTGAACTTCCTGCCGACAGATTTCTGGCGTATAAAGAAATTCTTTTTCGGAAAATTCTGTTTTACGTATTGCTGTTGTTTGTTGTTACGTTGGCGGTTGTTTACGTGCTTTTGTTCCTTTCCGTACTGACGAACAAAAGAGCGGTTCAGCTTCGCAAAGCCATGAAGTTGCTGGAACTTTCCGGAGACGGCGTCGCGGTTACTGACGGGAAAGGGGATATTGAATATGTAAATCCGGCTTTTGAGAAGATGTACAAGTGTTCGCTAAAAGAAACCGCGGGGCTTAATATAGCAAATTTCAATTCAAGTTTTTACGGTGAAGATTTTTATACGGCGATGCAGGCGAGAGTGGACAATACGGGAAAATGGGAAGGGGATATTGTCTATATGTCGGGCGAAAACACCCGGCAGGTAAAACATTTGACGATAGAGAAACTGCCTGATCCCCAAACCGGACAAGTGATGTACTTCAGGGTTTATAAGGATATTACCAGGCTCAGGGATTCCGATAAACAGATTAAGAGGCTGAATTCCCTGGACTACCTTACCGGATTGCCTAATAAACGGATGCTTTTGACCCGGATCAGTGAAAAGATAAAAAAGTTTTCCGCAAGGGGCGGGAAGTTCGCGGTATCCTCAATTTCAATTTACAATTTTAAACAGATCAATGATTCTTACGGTTTTGATATCGGAGACAAAACCATATTGCTTTTTGCGGAAAGGATAAAAGGTAAAATCAGAAATACCGATATTTTGGGACGCCTGGGGGACAATCATTTCCTGTTGGTTTCAAACAGCAGTCCGCCGGAGTCCCTGAAACACTATATTGCGGATATTTTCAGGATCTGTACAGCAAGTCCGTTTATGATTAATGAATGGGAAATTTATTTATCAATAAATGTCGGCATATCAATTTATCCCGATAACGGAGCTGACGGGGAAGAGCTTATAAAAACCGCAAGCCTTGCCAGGGGAGACAAATTGCCGGACGATAGATTGGCGGTAAACTTTTATCTTGATAAAATGTTGTTAAAGGCGAAGGAAAAAAGCAATATGCTTTCTTTGCTGGAAAAAGCGATCCAGAGAAAAGAATTATACTTGGAATTTCAGCCTAAAGTGGATTCCCGAAACGGAGAGCTGGTTGGCGCTGAGGCCCTTACCCGGTGGAATAACGAAAAACTTGGTAAAGTTTTGCCTTGCGACTTCATTCCGTTGGCGGTGGACAACGGCTTGATAAGCAAAATAAGTTATTGGGTGATCAGGGAGCTTTGTTCTCAACTGAAAACATGGCGGGAAAGGGGGCTGGAGATAAAACCGGTTTCGTTTAATTTGTCAATTTATGATTTGGAGAGGGAAGATTTCCCTTCCTACCTGTTTGCCTGTGTTGACGAGTGCGGGGTGGAGAGCGGGGATATTCAAATTGAACTGACCGAGCGGGTTTTGGCGAAGAATAAGAATAAGGTCATTGAAAAAATAACCCAACTTAAAAAACGGGGCTTCAAAGTCTTGATAGATGATTTCGGGACGGGTTATTCTTCGCTTGAGTATCTCAAGGAATTTAAAATGGATACGCTGAAAGTAGACCGCGCTTTTATTAAAGATTATCCTGAAAAAAGTAAAGGGGAAATAGTAAAGACGATCTGTGAACTTGCCGAGTCTCTCGGTATAGAGGTTGTTTGTGAAGGGGTGGAAAACAAAAGTCAGGTTGATTTTTTGGCTTCAATAGGCTGTCGCATTATCCAGGGGTTTTATTACAGTCCGCCCGTGAGTCCCGAAGTTTTTGCGGATATGCTTATTGAAGGCAAGGTAAAGGGAAGGGAAGTATAAGTTTACCGGGAAACTTCAAACCCCTCAAGTAAATCGAATATGCAGATACAGTTGTAATTTTCGATCTCGATTATCAGTTGTCGCGCCGCTCTACGTCAATCAATACGGTTTCGCAGCGTTTAAGCATAAGTTATTGTCCTGTATCTATTGGCCTTTTGGTGTAATCCCTTTTTTTACTTTTGTTTGCGGATAAAATAACGAAGAAAAACTTTCTTTCAAGCCGATTTCAGGGTATATCAAGAAAAAATCCCGCCGTGTTTAACCGGAGGGATTTTACCTGTACAATATAAAACGGGAAGTTTAGACCCCCAGGTCGATCATGGCGTCGGCAACCTTGCGGAAACCGGCGATGTTGGCGCCGAGAACATAATTGTCCCTGGCTCCGAATTCTTCCGCCGCGTTTCTGCTTGCGGTATGAATATTGCGCATAATATTACGGAGTTTGCCGTCAACTTCGCCTGCTTCCCAGCCTACCCGCATGGCGTTTTGACTCATTTCAAGGCCGGAAGTGGCGACTCCGCCGGCGTTGGCCGCTTTGCCCGGACCGAAAAGTACATTGTTGGCCAGCAGGTATTCGACCGCTTCCGGAGTCGTCGGCATGTTTGCGCCTTCGGAAACGCATATGCAGCCGCCCTTTACCAGGGCTTCGGCGTCTTTCAGGTCAAGTTCGTTCTGGGTGGCGCTTGGTAAAGCGACATCCGTTTTTGTCAGTCGCCATGGCCTCTGGTTTTCGAAATAGGCGATGTCGCTGAATTTTTCCGCGGCTTCGCTGATGCGTTCGCGGCGAATATTTTTCAGGTCCATGATAAACTCAAGTTTTTCATGGGTCAGGCCTTCTTCGCAGAGTATGGAGCCGCCGGAGTCGGACATGGTGATAACTTTGCCGCCTTCATTTATAATTTTTTCGGCGGTATACTGGGCGACATTGCCTGAACCTGAGATCATAACCCGGCGGTTGTCAAAATCCGTCCGGCGGGTTTTCAGCATTTCAACCGCGAAATAAACATTGCCGTAGCCGGTGGCTTCCGGCCGGATCAGGCTGCCGCCGAAATTAAGGTTTTTGCCGGTAAGGACGCTTTGGTGGGCGTTGACAATTTTTTTATACATTCCGAAAAGATAACCGATTTCCCGTCCGCCGACCCCGATATCCCCGGCCGGAACGTCGGTGTCCGGGCCGATATGCGTTTGCAGTTCCCGCATGAAATTCTGGCAAAAACGCATGATTTCAAGATCACTTTTGCCCTTGGGGTCGAAATTGCTTCCGCCCTTGCCGCCGCCCATTGGAAGGGTGGTCAGGCTGTTTTTGAATATCTGTTCGAAACCCAGGAATTTGAGAATGCTTAAATTTACGGAAGGATGAAAACGCAGGCCGCCTTTATAGGGGCCGATAGCGCTGTTAAACTGGACCCGATAGCCCCGGTTTACCTGGATGTCCCCGTTATCATCAACCCACGGCACCTGGAAAATGATGATCCGTTCCGGGACTGTTATCCGTTCCAGAATGCGGTATTTCTCATATTTGTCATTGCGGTCAAGCAATGGACTCAGGGAATCAAAAACTTCAAAGACGCTTTGTAAAAACTCTTTCTGCCATGGCAGTTCCCGGCATAATTCATCATAAACCCGTTGCGCATAATTGTTCATTTGCGATCACCTTTCTCTCTTTTTTTGTTTTTGGCAATAAAATGCCGTTCGTTGCGACATTTGTTGCCGATTATTTACTGCTTTTAATATATGTCTCTACTGAAAAAAGCAAGTATTTAATTTGAAAATGTTTTAAAATAAAAATGTGATTGGCATAATTGCCGAAAAGTAGAATATTGATTTTATTAATTAAGCTTGACTTTATATATTCATGGGGTATTTTTGCCATTGGTGTTTTCGTGATTTTTTAATTTTACCAAAACCTAATTTGGAAGATTTGAGATTATGGCTTTATCTGACAAAACCGAAAGAAAAAAGCTGGCGATACTTGAGGTGCTTAAGAATTCAACCGCGCCTTTAAGCGGGCGCCGGATTACGGATTCCCTGAACGTTTCCGGTTATGATATAAGCGAGCGTACCGTCAGGCTCTATCTTCAGCAGCTTGACGATGCCGGGCTGACCAGGCCCGACGGCAAGCGCGGCCGGACGCTTACCGATGAAGGCAAGCTTGAACTGGGCAGTTCCAAGATACTTGAGCGGGTAGGTTACATGTCAGCTAAAATCGACCAGATGACTTACCGGATGAATTTCGACCTTTCGCTCCGCACCGGAACGGTTGTGGTCAATACTACTCTGGTTGACCTGAAGGTGCTGCTGGAAAAGATCGACCTGATCAAACGGGTTTTTTCCATGGGATACGCCATGGGCTATCTGGTTGCGGTTTTAAAGCCGGGTGAAAAAATTGAAAACATGACCATTCCGGAAGGGAAGGTCGGTCTCTGTACGGTGTGTTCGATAACCCTCAACGGGGTTTTGCTTAAGCACGGAGTTCCCGTACGTTCCCTGTTTTGCGGCCTGATGGAACTGCGTGAACACAAGCCAGTCAGGTTGGCGGAGATAATCAATTATGACGGGACCAGCCTTGACCCGCTGGAGCTTTTTATTCGCGGCGGCAGAACTAATTACACCGGCGCTATTTCAACAGGGAACGGCTATATAGGAATAGGTTTCCGGGAATTTCCGGCGGAAAGTTACGATTCAGTGGTCAATCTTGCCGAAAAACTCAAACTGATCGGTCTTGGCGGGTTTATGGAGATCGGTCGTTCCGGGCAGGCTCTGTTTAATATTCCGGTGCCGGAAGGCTGTATTGGGGCGGTAGTGGTCGGGGGACTCAATCCGGTAGCGATCCTTGAAGAAGGCGGAATCAGGGTTGAAGCCAGGGCGCTTTCCGGTTTGCTTCCATTCGACAAGCTGCTCCATTACGAAGAGCTTGACCTGGCGCTCAAGAAAATCCGGTAAGGGGACTATGGCGGCTGGCTTATAATTTGCTGCTTGAACATGGTTATTGTGCTGAACGAATTGGAACCGGGGTTCTGTGTCAATGCTCTCTGTCTGTTCTACTCATCGTGGCAAACGGATAGAGCCCGGCTGTTTCGGTTTAAGAACAGTGATAACTTTTTAATTTTTCAATGGAAACCTTCCAGAAATTACGGGCAAACTCATCAGAAAACGCTGCTATATGCGGAGTAATGATCACATTGTCGAGTTTCAGCAACGGATTGTCTGCGTCAGGTGGTTCCGGATCGGTGACGTCCAGCGCGGCGCCCGCTATCCAATGTTCCCGCAAGGCTGTAATCAACGCCTGTTCATCAATTACGCCGCCTCTCGATGTGTTTATCAGGAATGCACTGTTCTTCATCAGTTTGAACTGTTCTTCGCCAAACAAGCGATTAGTTTCCCGCGTTAACGGGCAATGCAGCGAAATAAAATCGGAATCAGTCAGCAGCCGTTCAAAACTTACGGCTTGTAAACCATATTCTTCAATCAATTCTTCGGCATAAGGATCAAATACCAGAAAATTCAGGTCAAAGCCTTTCAGCATTTTCACCACATGCCGCGCAATAAGTCCGAAGCCGACCAGTCCCAGGGTTTGTCCGTATACATGCCATTTCGCCCAGGTTTCTTCAGACAGCCAAATGTTCTGCCTGACGGCTTTGTCGTGTTGCGGAATCTGTCTGGCCAGTGCGAAAAGCAACGCGACCGTATGTTCCGCGACAGTTGGAGCTATCGCTTCCGGGGTGTTAAGGACTTTTATGTCTGATTTTTTAGCAGCCTCGACCGGGATATCGTCAAGACCGCTGCCGCTGCGCATTATCGCTTTGCAGTTCTTAAGTTCGGGTAGAATTTCAGCGGTGATGACTTCGTTACGTCCGCGGGTCCAGATAAGTTCCGCGCCCGCCGCATATTTCAGCAGTTCATCGGTATTTTTACATTTTTTTGCAACCAGCTCTATTCCGGCTGCTGCAATTTCATCCCGCACCCAGTCCGGCAGGTTTTCCGCATTGTCAGAAACTATCACGACTTTAAGGGAAGACATTGGTTTTACCTCATTAATAAGCGCTTGACTTGTCGTTTTAGGAACGACATGATTGTAAAATTGCTCTGGAACTGTTGGCAATATGTCCGCAATCGCTGCCCAATGCCGCCCAGTGCATGCCGCGCCGTTTACACTGTTCCAGAGTCCCGCCGGCGGTTCCCAGCATTAAACCGGCGGCAAGCGTTTTCCGGCAAACTTCATCAACAACCCGGCAGACTTCAGGATCATCCAACTGGTTCAGTTTACCCAGCGAACCGGAAAGGTCGCAAGGTCCGACGCAAATACTGTCTATTCCCGGCACCTTCAAAATGGCGTCCAGATTCCTGACGGCTTTAATATGTTCAATCTGGATAATAACCATCGGCTCTTTTTCCGATGCTTTAAGGTATTCGTCGAACGGCTGTTCACCGTAACGGGACGCACGCCGGACGCCGCACCCTCGAATGCCCGCAGGAGGATATCGGCAAGCCGCAACCGCGGCTTCCGCTTCCTCCGGGGTGTTGACCATGGGAATAATGACGCCTGCCGGGGCCAGGTCCAACACTGGTTTTATGACCCAGTGCTGATTCCAGGGAACCCTGACAAACGGCGCACACGCTGTTCCGCGTACCGCCATAATATGTCCCAGTACGGTTTCAATATTGAGTGCCGCATGTTCCGTATCGATCCAGGTGAAATCATATCCAACGTCCCCGGCCAGTTCGCTTACCGTCGGGTCTGACAGGGTAATTATCATGCCCTGGCAAAGTTTTTCTGATGCTCTGGTTTTGAAATCCTTAAGATTATTAATGCTCATTCGTTTTTTCCTTGTTGTATTTGAGTTTCGGCGAAATTTTTAATTTTCGTATCTGATATTTCATGTTTACGGCAGCGTTCCATGATCTCCATCACCTCCATAGTGTCCTCGAACGGCACCAGCGGCTGACTGTCCAAGGCAAAATAGCGGTAGCAATGTTCGTAAAAATTACTGCAGGGTACATTTTTGAAAGGAATGTTTTCGTTGACCCAGGGGATTGATTCTTCAGGGTACGACCGTCCTTCAGCCGCCAAGCCGGACTGCATTTTGCGCGCTTCCAGTTGCGACGGCTTGAAATAGCGGAGCCGCCAGCCGTCGGGAGCGTACAGGGCGGAGCCGCAAGTACCGCATATTTCCCATGTCTGGCCGGGAAAAGCGTTAGCCATGTTTATCTCCAGGTCTAATATGATGTCATGGGCATTCACCGCCTGGAGTTTTACGAAATCTTCGGCATCCCCCTCACTCACAAGCCGACGCAGAAGAGCATTGACGGATTTAAATTCACCACCAAACAGAAAAATGAACTGGTCAATGAAATGCGAGCCGTAATTATTCAGCATTCCTCCCCCGTATCCGGCAAAAGCCTGCCAGTCGTTGCGACGGTTAAAACCGGAATACGTTTTTCGACTCATGAATATCCGGCCGAGGATTCCGGATTCGAGAACAGTTTTGAGCGTTACTGCTTCAGGACTAAGCCGGTGAGGCTGAAAAATCATGATTTTGCGCTGTTCGACAGACCTTGCACGGCTGATTTTTTTGGCGTCCTGCAAGCTGCAGGCAAGCGGTTTTTCACAGATGACATCCACTCCATGCGCAAATGCCTGTAATATCTGTTCCATATGAAAACAGGTGGGAGAAGCGATAACCAGCAAATCCAAATCCTCATGTTCAAGCATTGAGGAGAATTGCCGGTAAACGGATTTTACGGCGAATTTTTCCCGGGCTTCAACCAGGCGTTCCGGCAGCGGATCCGCAACCGCAACAAGCTGAAAACGGGAATCGTCAACGATCCGGGGAAGATGATATTGCCAGGCGATCCGGCCAAGGCCGGCTACCGCTATCCTTAATATTGTCGTTCTTTTCATATTCAATCCGCAGAATTTTTCCTGGTTACTGAAAATTTAATTTCAATGCGGTTATCACGGCTGTGAAAATTTCCTGTCCGGTAGATGCCGTTTGCGTTGGGAGAGGAAAATTCCTCTATTTCGATCTTTGCCGGCGAGCCCGTATTTCTGGCCAGATAAACGAAATCGCTCAAGGATACCTTGAAGCCGTCGTGCAGGATTTCTATTTCGGAACGTTCCCGGCCGCTGGTTTCCAGCAACGGAACCCTGAAACTGACCGGTTTGCCTTCTTCCTGAATTACCGAAATGCTCACGTCGTCCGCGGAAATACGATAGGTTTCGGATACCGCGCCGGAATCGCACCGGTAACTGAGCTTGAACTTCACGCAATCCGGGGTTTCTTTTAAAATGTCGCATTCCGAATTGAGCTTTTGGTTTTTGTTCAGGCCCGCCAGCCATAAATTATCCCAGCCGGGGCCGGAAGCGATGTTTACCGGGGCCGAAGGAACGGACGTCAGGTATTTGGGGGTGGCCGTTATCGGGCACGACAACGCCAGCTCAGGGGGACAGCCGATAAAGTGCATCCGCCCCAGTCCGGTCGCATCGTAATCGAAATCGGCATTGCGGTCAATCTCAACCTGAACGCCGCGACATCCGGCAAATATCTTGTGAAAACCGTCGCCGGTTATGAATACATAAGCTCCGTTTTCGGCCGGGCAAACCGGCCCCGGCCTGATATCGCAATCCGCCAGGAGGGCGGCAAATCCTAACTGGCCGGCAATCAGCAACGTATAAACGCCATAAAACCCATAGCCTCCAGGCCGTCCATGCTGAAGTTCCGGCGGAAAGAAATTTTTGGACGAATATATCGAGTCCCCGGACAGGTATCTTTCAAGCGAATTAACGGCCAGGGCGGCAGCCCGTTTAAAGGCTCCGCTCAATAACTGATCATTGTTCTTTTCCCAGCGCGAGGCTTCAAATTCGCATATAAGCGCAAATGTAGCTTCCCCGAAATTCTGCTGATTGCTTCTTCCGCCGTACGGGCACTCACCCGCTGGAGACTGATAAAGCAGTTGCGCCAGGGCTCCCAAGCGGAGCTTCTCATTTATGTCTTTAAAATATTTGCCGTGATACCCGGCCCAAAGCGCCAGGGAAAAATTCATCCTGGAAACCATATCATATATGACGGGGGAATTGGGGTCTTTATACATTCCGTTTTCATCGAAGCAGGTAAGCTGCTGCTCAAAATATCTTTCGATGAAGACAGGATCGGAAGTCAATCCCAGTTTTTGTTTTATTACTTCCCCGGCAATCGCGAAAGTACAGAAATTCTGAAGCTGGTCAGGAGCAACGTTCGTAAAAGTCCGGGCATAGGCCTGTTCCGGGTCGTAAGCGGAAAGATAATGTTCCCACCTGGCAACACGTTTTTTAGCCGCTTTGTCCCGCAAGGCCCAAAATGCCATGCACGCTTCTTTTACGATAAATTCTCCCCAATTGGTTCTTTGATAAAACAAATCATCCAATACGCAGTCCAGAGAACGCATGCATGGTTCCAGCAGATCCGCGCACCTGTTTTGGAGAATCTGCAAGCCGAGCGCCCCGGTAAACCTCGCGGTGGCGGCATTAGTTTCTTTTTGTGCGTAAGGATCTATTATCCTTCCCTGCGCGTTCTGCCATTTCAGCGCCCGGCGGACAATATTTTCCGCCAAGTCCAGATAACGAACGGATGCCGGAACAATCGCTGTCGGCGCGGCCGGTACAGTTTTCAGCGCCCGGCGGGCTTTTTCTTCAATTTCTGTCATGATTCAAAAACTTACCCTTCTTTTTCTCCATTACCAAGCAGTTTTCCCAAACTATCCTCACGCCGGTTTACCGTGCCGTCCGTAGCGATCTCAATTAGAGTACAGGCGAACGGTTCCTCACAAAGAGCCCGGCCGGCAATATAGTTCAGGCCTTGCCGATTAGTCAGTTGGAAGCCGTTATGGTAATGTCCGGATAATGCCAGGGCATAACCGGTTTCCCGCATGATTTCGATAATGTCGGCTGCATTTGTATAATTATAGGGACAACCCCCGTCCTCCGGCGGAAACAGGGGAACATGCTGCAGGCAAACCAGCGAACCGGTAAATTCCGCACCGAGCTTACGCATTCGACTAAGCTCGCGATCACTGCGGGAAGCGTTGCAACCGGGCTCTTCAGCGTCGGAGAACGGTACGAAACGGATACCCTTGATATCAATAAAATCCGGCTGCTTCCCGATAATGCGTTCAAAAATTTTTTCATCCGGATCATGATTGCCGCGTATGACAATAGCCGGGGCTTCAAGCAAGCTGATAATCTGTTTCAGTTCCGCCAGCAATTCCAACCCGTTTACATCTTCCGGCCGGTCAATCAGATCGCCTCCGATAAAGACCAGATCAGGCTTCAGCACACAATTTAAACGGCGTACCGTGCGGCGCAGCAGTTCCCCGGCGAATTCTCCCTTGCGGGACGGAATTGCGGAATTGGGAAATCTTGAAAAATGCAGATCGGTTACAATAGCAACTTTTACTTTCATATTTTTTCACACTAATTGTAGAATTTTGATTTTTTGGTAATTACGAAACTCTTTCCTGGTCATTTGCTCATACGGGAATTCCAATATTTCTTCCATTCATCAACCTTTTCCATGCCTCCTTTGTCGCCGCAAAGGCGGAACCGGACAACTCCGGGACTCTTTTGGGAGTCCATAGTAAATATCTCGTAATTAAATAAAGACTGGTCTTTTATCAAAATACTTTTCAAAGTCGGAATGTCAAAGAAAGTCGTCAACAGGTGCCCGGTCTTTTCATCCGCGACCGTTACCCAGTTTCCCTGTAATTCACCGGCCTTGAATTTAAGAGGCCCGGTATGGCGTTTACGCTTTTTTAATCCGCTTTTCAGGGGTATCCACATTTGGTTCTGCTGATAGAAGCCGGTTTTCCCTATTTTTGACATCAGGAAAAACTTGCAGTCTTTTTCAGGTAAAGCTTCGCATTGAGATGCGTCATAAGCGATATCGAGCCATTTTTCACCGGGTTTCAATTCCGCCGTCATAGTTACCGGTTTCCCGGCCGGGGAAGCTGATACGAACTCGACGCCAACCCTTTCCGTCTGATTTATCAATTTTGCATACGACCATTTTTTGCCGGGCCACGAATACCAGACCAGGCCGAAAGGATAATTATTCGGGCTGAGCAACTCCTGATCCGTTGCCCGAACTTTTAAATTATGCAATACCGCGTTGCGGTTGGCGTAAAAACGAGCGATAAGGAATTGATTTTCAAGACAGATAAAATTTTCAAGCTTTACTTCTTTGGTTTTATTGGATGGGTTGACATAACGTTTTTCCTTATAAACAACCGCACCTTTTACAAAGCGAATCGGGAAATCCTGCTTTACAAAGATTCGCTTTTTTCCTGCGGAAATTTCAGCCTGCAACCGGATTACGCCGACTTCCATTGCATTTTTTCCCGGCGGGGGAACAACCGGAAAACTGAATTTATGAGACTTTTGGCCCGCGATTTTCCATTCCAGGCGGGGATGTTCGGCCGAAAATTTTGAGAATCCGTTTAATTCTGCATTCACCTTGCCTTCAAGGCCCCGGAAAGGCAGTTTGACTTCCAGTTCAGCACATGGCCCGGAACTGCCGTCACCCCAAAACGACGTGATATTTTTACTGCTCAAGTCTGTGTCTATTTTGCAAATTCGCAATTCAACTTTTGGAGAGACTATTTTGCCGCCGTCAGGGAGTTCCTGAACAGCGCGGAAACAGTAATAGCCGGGTTTTGCGTCCGTCGGCACGGCTAAAGTGAATTCATGTTCCGAAGCCGCCGCGCCTTTTATTTCAGTCTGCCACGGCGCCGTCGAGACTCCGAGTTTATCCTGGTCTTCCAAACTTATATTTACGGGAATTGGTTTTGTTGAACCATTGATTATTCTTGCTTGTGCTCGAATTTCTTCTCCCGGCAATACATTAACCTTGCTTAATCCCAAACCTGCAAGCAAAGGATATTCTGAAGCCAGGACGACAGCCTGCCAGTTCTCAAGCTTCGGCAAAGTAAATTCCGCGAACCGCATATTTCCCTTATTAACAACCTTTACCGGCAATTCTTCAGGAAATGCCTTTATCCCGCCGTTTTCCGGAGTCATATTAGGCATTAAGTAAGCCCTCAGCTTTCCTTTCAAGTTTACAGGCAGTTCAACGCTTACTTTTGCATTGCGCAGCACTGAATGATAATCTTTCGGCCATTTTCCTTTACCCGTCTTTTCAATATCCCAGTTCCAGACTTTTTGTTTTTCTCCGGGTTTTACCATACGGTTCGCAATAGCGACAAGAACTTTTGACCCGGATGTGAACGCCCTGGCGTAAATACGCGCCGGTTGTCCGTAACCGGCAACACGTACGTAAGGAACGATATTATGTCCGGCGAGAAAATCCTGAATTGCGGATGCAAGTTTCAATTGAGCCTGACGGGACTGTGGAACACGGCTGGTTTTTGTTTGACGGTTTTCTTTATCTCTGTCCGGCCCAAATGCCTGTTCCATGAGCTCGTTTTGATCTTCATCCGCCGTATTAACGGCGCAATCGAATGTTTCAGTCCAGCTTTCCCGGTACGCGAGGCCCGCGTTCCAACCCAGCAGTAATGTTTTTCCTGCGTCCGTTATTACGGTTGCGGGGTTCTGCTCTTTATTTTTTCCGGCCCCAAACTGCTTCATGAATTCCAACTTTGCCGGTATCGGCATGTTTTGCTCATTCCGTTCAAAACAGCCGGGCATGGCGATTAGTATTCCTCCATTCTTTTGGAATTCGCCGATTTCCCTGATCATTTCTTCGGAACATAAACTTGCCGCTGAACCGACGATCAAGGCCTTGAAGCGCGATAACGGTTTGGCATTATGTTCCGAAATTATCCGGAAGTTTATATTCAGATCCGTAAGCAATTCCAATATCCCCGCGACATTGCGGGCGGCGGCATGGCTCGGAGTGATTACAAAAGTGGCGTCCGTAACCAGAAGCCCGACTTGCGGAGGATAACGTTTGGACAAAAGATAAGTATCACCGAGAATATTTTGCAGTTCAATAATACTTTTTGCGGTCGTATAACCCGGTTCGCGCCGCCGGTACGCGTTATCGCTGTCCGCGGCTCCGCGGCAATGGCCGAAAGTGGCGCTTCCTCCCGGACAGACATATGAGAGGCCGGTACGGCCGGAATCAAACAAATGCATGAAGTGAATAAAAGACGCCCAGAATCCGGGCGGCATGCAAAGGGCGTTCCCGGGTTTCCCAGACCATTCCGCAATGTCACGGATAAGCAAAAAGTCATATCCCAGCGAATATAAAATTCCATGCCTGATCAAAATATCCGCACATTGCGGAATATTCCACCAGTTGGTGGGATTTGAAGGAGAACCCCAGAAATCCATTGAACTTATAATTAATTGCTGCGGAGCTTTGGCCCGGATAACGCCGGTTATGAATTTCAGAAAATCGCAATAGGTCCATTGGCGGTAACGCTGCCAGTCACTCCAGCTACGGCCGGTTTCAGGCTTTTTCGGCGGAACTATATCGTCTTCTTTTCCGTATTTTGTGTTCCATGCTTTATTGATTTCCTGAAGACTGCCGTATTGTTCGAGCATTTTTTTCCTGAATAAAGCGACGGAAGCCTTTTCATAACCTCCCCAGCCATGAAAAGAAAGTTCATCCTGTACGTAATAACCAAGTATATATGGCTTATCCTTTACATGATTTACTAAACATCCCAGAGCTTTGCCCAAAGCCTGACGGAAACCCGAATCGACAAAACTTGGATAATTGCGCCGCACCGGTTTTCCGTTTACATCCAGCATGCGGGCTTCCGGGCGCCGTTTGAGGTAATCTCTGGTAAACCTTGTAGAGCAGACTGAAAGATCAAGTACAGTATACAAGCCGTATTTTGCCGCTTTCTCCATGGCGATATCCAATTGCCGGAATTTCTTTTTTTCCGCCATTAATAACATATCCATACGAAGGCGATGGGCCGTACCGCCCATGCGGGACCAGTAATGATAGAATTCTTCATCAAATGAAGAGCTCCATGAGAAATCCATGTTAAACATAAACGGTTTGCCGTCAGCCAATATTACTCCGTCACGGGTTGAAAAAACCGTCGGTTTACCGCTGAAAGAATCATTGTCGTGTCCGGCCTTCCATTGTTTTTGCGAGGTTTTAGCTCCTGAAATTACTGTTGCGAAAGAAAAAACCGCAATTATCAAACCTGCTGTTTTATATAGAATACGAGAGTAATGGTTCTTGAACTTGTTTCGAAAAAGAAAGGCTTTTTCAGGAGTGTTATCAATGCTTTTGGATTTTTCAGTCGTTTTTAACATTCTTATTTCTTCCTTAATGGTATATTTCTATTATGCTTTCGCGTATTTTATGTGCGGCTTTTCCCGCAAGAATGCCTATCTGTCATAATAGCCTAAATTTCTGTACGTGCGTTCGTACCAGAAATAGTACCGCCCCGGAGTAGTGCAGAACTCACTGGTCGGTACCTTGGCATAACCGCCCGAATCGCCATGACCATCAACAAAAACATAAGGCATTTTGCTTTGGTGCCTCATATACGTAGCGGTGTCTGAACCATAGGTACTGGTACTGTCATAAAACGTGGTCGAAGTCGAAACCGGTAACTTTTCGGCAAAATACATTACTTTTGACGGATATTTTACCGCCCGGTTCGGTTCCCAGCGCCGATAGGCGTTTGAGGTTACGGAAGGCTGCTTCGCCAGAAACCAGTTTAATCCGTAATGGGTTCCGCGCCAGGTCTCATACGTGCTTTTGCCTTTAAAGGTGGTTATCTTTTCTTCCTCGCACGCGAATATCCCTTCCGGTATTCCGCTCCATAATTTCGGTTCCGGCAAATAATTGTTTTTGGCAAGCGTTTCCTGCCATGGGCCTACGCCGTAGGAGTCGCTCGGTATATGGCAAATTTCCGAGTCCGTAGTATAACATGCCGCCGCAGTAAATATTTGTTTAAGGTTATTCGTGCATTTAGTCAGTTTGGCTACGGACCGAGCTTTGTTCAAGGCAGGCAGCAGCATCGATGCCAGGATTGCTATGATCGCTATCACCACCAGCAATTCAATGAGAGTGAAATTTTTTCGCCAGTAATAACTGTCCGCCGCCTTTTGTTTTGTTTTCAGGGTTTGCATTTTTACAGCTCCTTATGTTAGTTGTTTGGCATGTTCTGTACTTTGCCGTATAAAAATATCCAGTTCAGCCGGAACAATATTATTTTTCACGTTATCAATATCAGGCTCATCAATCATTTTCATAAGCAACTCAACTAAAACGGGTATCAACGGAATTTGGAATCCGATACTGGTAATTCCAGGGCGCGTATTTTCCGCCCAGTAGGAATTATCAAAACTAATTACGCTTATATCGTCCGGGACTTTCAGCCGTAATGACGCCAGGGCTCCCATGCCGCCCATGGCATAGCAGTCGGAACCATAGAGCAGAGCGGTAACGTCAGGCATTTTCTTCAATAATCTCAAAGTTCCCTGATAACCGATTTCAGAAAGACTTCCGGGAATATTTTCGAAGTACTCCATGCAATTCTCATCAACTTCTCGGCCATAAAGTTTCATTGCGGAAATAAAAGCATTTATTTTATCGCAGTTAACGCTGTTACCGGCGGCGCCGAGATAGGCTATTTGGGAATGTCCCAGCAGAAGAAGGTGTTCTACAGCCTTACGAATACCGTTATTGATATTTACCGGCACGCCGGCGCCTCTTTTTATGGGAATATCGTTCCAGTAGGTAATCACGGGGAAAGAATAATTATTTTCCACTATATGGAAAAAATCATCATTAAAATTGCCAATTATGATCAACCCATCCACATTGCTCAGCAACTGAGGCTGAAACTGCGAACATGGATCCCAGTATTCTATCATATTCCGGTATTTGTAATTGGAAAGGGTTTGAATTATATCCAGAACCAGTGATTGTATCCATGGAGTATTGGTCTCGCTCCGCTTGTCGATCAGGATACCGATGCAATTGGTTCTGGCGGAACGCACTGCCTTGGCATACATATTCTGGGTATATTTCAATTCAGATACGGATTTATTAATGCGTTCCCGCAGTTTCTGACTGCAACGTAAGCCGTTAAGGACATTTGACACTGTTCCCACGCTGGTTCCGGCATGCCTCGCAACATCTCTGATTGTTATTTTTTTCTTCATCGGAAAATCTTTTTTTAAATGTTTCTGAACCGTTTCAAAAATATTATAATTCGTCTTTCCCAAAAAGTCAACCATTAATTTACCGAATCAGCTAAAAAAATCCCAAAATGGGTAATGCCTCACTTTTTTCCTGAGGCTGAATGTGCTGCTTTACGTGATAGTAGCACAACCGTCCCGGTTGTGTCGGTTGCCAGTTAACGTCTGTTCCGTTCATGACTCAAGCGGTCTTGAGCTACTATTTAAACCTGCGAA
>JBAYCO010000024.1:0-16506 GCA_041668685.1 Victivallaceae bacterium
CGTTTTTGTTGCTGGCTTATGCCGGAGCGCCCCTGACGCAGACGATTTACGGTTTGCTGATGCTGATTTTCATCAAGGGTAATATCGAAACCGCTCCCGAACGCTGGCCTTTGTATTTGCTGGTTGGGGTTGCCGGTGGAATCGCGATGGGCGTATCCGCATGGTTTCAGGGTAAAGCCGGAGCCGGAGCCTGTGATTCATTTGCGGAAACCGGCAAAGGTTTCGCCAATAACCTTACTGTGTTGGGGGTTGTTGAAACGGTTGCGATCTTCGCCATGGTATTTTCACTGCTTATTCTGTAGCGATACTGATACAAAATCTGAAAAGTCCCTCTCCAGAAAACAGGCGGGGGATTTTTTATTTGCCGAAAAAGGTATAAAATAACAAATAAGAACTTGTAATTTTGATTTTTTGAGGCAATTTATGGGGTTCTGCTTTCTTAAGCGGAGGGATGGTCGAGTTGGTTTAAGGCAGCGGTCTTGAAAACCGCCGAGGTGAAAGCCTCCGAGGGTTCGAATCCCTCTCCCTCCGCCATTTTTAAGCTCAAAGCAGCTTGCTTTAGTCTCTCGAATCAAAAAATCAATGTTTTCTATTTTACCATGTTTTACCCCGTTTTACATAAAATTCTTGATACATTCTTGACACATTTCTTTTTGAGCAATAGGACAATTTTACTGCTCGAATATGAAATATTTTCCTGGTGTGACTGGTTTTGTACCCGGACACAGAATTCTGAGAAACTGAGAGCCAATTCTGGTAATTTCAGAGAAAGGCCTGTTCTTCTGAGAGTGCTGTCCTGAGACGGCAATTCTTGCAAAAGTCTTTGATACAAGGCGTTACATCCGCCGCTTTGAGTCCAAATAACAGCAATGAATGCCATAAAAACTTGTTGTTTTGTTGTTATTGCATTTTAACGTAGTTTATTGAAATGGATTGAGATTGACCTTAATCATAACCCGATCAGACGGCTTACTCAAAAAACAGACAAGGAAGTGATAATACCGATTATGCCTCCTCTGAAAAAATTTCTTGAAAAACAGTACTCTATTAGCAGTAAGGACAAATATGTTTTACCGGGGCATGCAGAAATGTACCAAACCAATCCTTCTGGAATTACATGGCGCGTTAAGAAATTTCTCGAAAGTCTTGGGATAAAAACAACTAAAGTTCCTGAAGGTAGAAAAAGAGCTGTCAGCATAAAAGATGTCCATAGCTTGAGGCATTCATTTTGCTATTATGCCGGACTGTATAACGTGCCCTTGGCTATTGTTCAAGCAGTTGTCGGTCATATGTCTCCTGAGATGACTAAGCACTACACCATGCACGCAACCAGCAATGATATTAAAAAGGCCTTTTTGAATATGCCGGATATGTTTGAAGTTTTGGATATCACCTCTGAAACAAAATCTATTGAAGTTATCGATTCGGACCCGGAACGGTTGGAGATGGCGGAATTATCCAGAACTCTACCTATTGAAGAAGTCAGAAATATATTGGCTGGTCTAAAATCCAAACCTAAAAGTATCCAAGCCTGAAAATCAGCAGGGCTACCTATCACGAAACGGTTAATTTCCTTGAAAGAGCTCTGAATATATTATGCAAAGACCCCAAAGCAGACTTGCGCCATTTGATTTTTTGATTTTTCCAGATGAAAATTTCAGGATTGCTCTTGACAAAACATAAAAAATCATTTATAATTAAATTATAACAGTTACAGTAACATAAAGTGATGGTTTTTTATGCTGAAAGTATCAATGAAAGATTTGGCTGATGAGCTGAACGTTTCCAAGATGACGGTTTCCCGTGCGCTGAAGAATCATCCTTCCGTCAGTGAGGAAACCAGGAACAAGGTTCTTCAACTCTGCAAAAAGTTGAATTACAGACACCGCCTGGTTGTTCAGGATAAAAACATAAACCGCGATATTCCGCTTGTATTATTCAATCCCAATTCTGACCTAAGATCAAGTGATGAGATGTTAAGTAGGATGCTGAAAGGTTATAATGACGCTTTGCGCGACTATAATTACAGGCTTTCGCTTCATTTTTTTGACGGAACGTATACGCTCGACCGTATACTTCTTGAATTGTTTGCGAACAAGCGGGCTGGAATAATAATTCATCCTTTTATTCCGGAGGAAACGCGCATGCAGTTCAGTATGGAAGAGCTGATCGATGAAATACACAACCGGGGCGTTCCATGCGTACTGGTGGGGAATTACCAGAATTACACTGCCCATACGGTTATGAAGGACACCTTGAACGGCGGGTATGTCGCCACAAAGCACTTGCTCCAACTGGGGCATAAAAATATTGCCTTTGTTTCCAGGGAACCGGTAGATTATATCGGTTATCAGGAGCAGCTTAGAGGCTATAAAAATGCCCTGTCTGAATTCGGGGTTTTCTTTCGTGAGGATTTCGTACTTTCCATAAAAGGAAGAACATTATTTCTGGACTATTTTGATATCGCCAAAGAACTGATTGAATTACGGCCGGAAATCACCGGCATTTTTGCGGTTAATGACTATATTGGCCTTGGAGTTATGCAGGCTATAATGCGCATGGGAATAAAAGTTCCGGCCGATGTTTCTATTGTCGGATATGACAATATTGCGGCAACCGAGGAAGTGAGCCCTAAACTTAGTTCGGTTGAACCCCATCTTTATGAAAGGGCTTTGAAAACGGTTGAAATTTTATGTAATATTATTGATAACCCGGGTAAACACGCCAAATGGATAAATTTTACCGTAAAACCTGAACTGATTGTACGGGAATCATCCGGCGTCAGCCCACGGCTGATAGCCGATAAAAAAGTCTTGTTAAACTCAAAGCTGCAGGGAGAACTATTAAAAAATGAAATCACTTGTGGAAAATCTAAAAATTAAACTCTAAAACCAAGGAGAGTAAAATGAAAACCCGTAATAATTTCACACTCATCGAATTGCTCGTTGTGATCGCTATCATCGCAATCCTGGCGGCTATGCTGCTTCCGGCTCTTAATAAAGCGAGAGATAAAGCCAGGGCGACGGCATGCAAAAGTAATTTGAAAGATGTCGGCCTTAAATTGACTATGTACTCCATGGATTATGATGACTATATGATGCCCGCGTATACTTATAGTAATTCCAAGGGGTGGGCATGGACACTGGAAAACTTTGGTTACGTTAAGAACAGAGCCATATTCCGTTGTTCTACTATAGAGAAAATTCCTATTTACAATGGAACTGACAGAAATGCGTACCTCGTTAATTCCTATCTGAACCCCATGGTGAATGCAGACGGCACTTTTAACAGGGATATAAATAAGTGGGTAAAATTGTCCAATGTTACTCCGCCTTCTCAAGTTATTATGGCCGCAGAGGGGCTGGTCCATTCGCAAGGGAAGACATTTTCAGTAAAATATTGCCACGGGCATCATGGGAACCGTCATGGTCCGCCTGCCTATCATAGTGCAGGGGATAATTATCTGTTTTGTGATGGACGCGTTAACTGGTACGTAAATCGATATCCGTCAAACGCGGCGAGTTCCTATAGCGAGGGAGACTTATATGGCGCTTTCGCATGGGGAGAAACGCCTAACTGGAAACCAGTAAAAAGATAAAATAACTGTTGAAAAGGAAGATATGATGAGAAAATGAAACGAATTGCAGAAAATTTGGAAACGTAAATATTAAGGAAAGGAAAAATGAAAACCCGTAACAGTTTCACACTCATCGAATTGCTCGTTGTGATCGCTATCATTGCGGTACTTGCGGCGATGTTGTTGCCGGCCTTGGGAAAGGCCAGGGACAAAGGTAAACAAATAAGCTGTCTGGGAAACGTTAAACAGATAACTTCCGTAACGTATCTTTATACCGGAGACTATGACGACTGTCTTCCTAACGGGGAACTACTCAATCATCCGGAATACGTTACTCCCTATGCTGAATGGGGAACGCATTATTCACGTTATCTGTATCCCGCCCCCCTGGGCTCCAGGGCTCATTGGCAGGTTTACCGTTGTCCTGTCAGCGGTCCCTCGCTGAATGTGCTTGACCCCGACGACTGGGTAGTTTACGAGACAAATGGAATCAGGTTTTCATCCCATTGTTATTGTAAAAACGCCTACGCCATCAACCCGCGAATAGCCGGGTGGCGTGACTCTTCACTCCATCGAAAAATATCAAACATTAAAAACACATCGGCTTTTTTATTTGCGGAATCAGGTTTTACGTATGCCAACCGGCACTGGTATTTAAGCGATTCCGGTACGGACATTGGCTACTGGCATAACGGCTCCTGCAATTTTGGGCTTGTCGACGGTTCGTCGCAAAGCAAAAAGCAGCCGGAAGTCCTTGGTCCGGACGAAAACCCTGATTTTTTCAATTATGAATAGATCACCGGGAACGTAAAAACTGTCGGGAACAATCGTCGCGTTAGAGAAACGTTATTTTTCAACACGCCTTAAAATATCCCTGAGAGAGGGATGTAAGTATGAAAAAATTAGAGAAAGACATAATTATGTTAAACTTTATTGCACCCGGACAAGTTACGGGAAATAGATTTCCGCTTTATTTTCTTCTTGTTTTTATTCAGATGTTTATAATATTTATGCCGGTATGCCAGGGAGGGGACAATGTAAATCTTCTGGACAATCCCGGCTTTGAAAAAAACAAAGCGGGTTGGAGCCCCTATAAAAAGGGGTTTGAAATAAGCAGAACCACTGCTCATACCGGTAATTATTCCATATATGTAAAACGTGATAATGTCAGCCGTCACCACAAGGATGCCCATGGGGCCAGGCAGGCAGTGGAATTTAAAAAGCCGCTCTTTGGAAATATCCGTTTTTCCGTATTTTGCAAGGCGACGAACATTAACGAAGGCAGCCCCAAGGTAAGTTTGGGAATATTTTATTCAGACGGCACCGTTCACTGGGGAAATACCTTGACGCTTAACGTTTCCGACCATTGGGAGGAGAGAAGCGTTATTATTCCTCAAAGGCAATATCCGGTTACAAAAATATCTGTGACATTTTTCTTCAAAGGCATAGGGGAAGTATGGCTTGATGACGCGCAGTTGTCATTTTCGAAAAAAACTCCGTTCGTAATTAATAACCTGAAGGTACTGAACGGGCTTTTCGGCGGTGACGGGGCCGCCGTATCGGGGGATGCAAACCGCGCGGCGGCCTGGGAAGTCCGGTTTATTTCCGAGGGGAAAATACTTGGAGCGCAATCCGGAGAAAATAATATTTATGCGCTTTTGCCGGAATGGTCTGGTGATAAACTGAAAATCAGCCTGAAGGCTCAGGAAAAGTATAACAGCAGTTCTGCCGTGAGCAGGGAATTTTATATCAGTAAACCGGATTTTAAACAGCAGAGGCCTTATGCCGTATGGTGTTGTTCCAGCATGGACAGGGTTATGCCGAAGTCTCTGCCTGATAAAATCCACGAAAATCCGGTTTGGCAAATGGAACTGGCAAAAAACGAAACGGAAGGTTTTCAGATAGCTGTCCTGCCGCAGCCGGGTTCCCGTATAGGCAATGCCGCGATTGAAATATCCGACCTGAAAGAGGAAAAGACCGGAAGAATTCTTTCCTCGGCTTGTATTTCCTGGCGTCAGCTTGGATTTGTGGAATTGAAAAAGGTAAATCCGCACCCGGCAAATCGTTATCAATTGGCCGGATGGCGGTCTGACCCATTATTGCCGGTGGAAAAGGCTAAGATCATAAAAGATAATTTAACAGGCCTTTGGATTAATGTTGCGGCTCCTGTTGATTGTGCCGGCGGAACCTACAGCGGAACAATTAAAATACAACCGCAAAAAGCAAAGCCGGTAATTGTAAATTTAAAAGTAAAAGTCTGGAACTTTGCCTTGCCTGAACGTAGTTCATTCAAAGCCATATTTGATTTCAAACAGACTTACTTGAAACGCATTTACGGTCCGGAAAAATATCCTGAAATGTGCAGGCGTTATATTGAATATATTACCGGACACCGCATAGATTTTGCTTTGGCGCCGAGGGAACTGATCCCGCTTGAACTGGTTATCCCGTATAAAAACCGCTTGAACATGGTCAATGCCGGGATCTATATTGATAAAAAATGCAAAGATGAAGCTAAAGCCGTGTCGCGGCTGAAAAAACTTTTGCCGTCATATGTCAAGGCTATTCGAAAAAACGGTTTGGCAAAGTATGCTTTCTTTTACGGTTTTGATGAGTTTACCGATCCGGATATTCCGTTTGTAAAAAAAGTTCTCGGCATGTTGAAACGGACTTACCCGGATATCCCCACTTTTACCACAACGACGGTTGTGCCTGTTACTGTGGAAGCTATGAACGAACTGCACATAGACTGGGTATGTAAGATGTTTAACCGCTATGATTACCGGAAAGCGGAAATGGTTAGAAAACGAGATCATGCCAAGCAGGTATGGGGATATATAAGTTTCCAGCCGGGGTATCCGTATGTCAATTTTATGGTTACTTATCCTTTGATTGAAAGCCGGGTTGTATTCTGGCAGTGTTTTCAACAGAAAATGGACGGTTTTCTGTACTGGGGGTTGAATAAATATGGAAGTTCCGGCTGCCGCGCGGAAACCCGGATTCCAATCAACCCCGAAAACGGGCCGCAGGTGAGCTGGAGCGTTACGACCGGCGCTCCCGGCAGCCGCCATGACACTTTGCACGGGGACGGTAAGATCCTGTATTACGGGGTGGACGGGCCGATTGGCAGCATCCGCCTGGAGAATATACGGGACGGTTTGGAAGATTATGAATATCTGGCTCTTCTCAGCAAGCTGGAAGCTTCCAAAAAAGAAGCGTTGAAATTGGGCTCCGGAGTGACAAAATCATTTACCGATTTCACCCGTGACAACAAAGTGATTTATCAGCAAAGGCGTTTACTTGCGGAAAAAATTGAGAAGCTGATGAAAAATTAGATCTGCAACTACTGTATTTGGGAAAGTTTCCCTGACTAAACGTATATAAATTTTTAACCGACAGAATAACAATCTATTGAGGATTTACAATGTCATCACAAAAAAGCGTCCCGGACTTTGCGAAAGGAAACAATTTGCCGCATATCATTCCGCAGCCGCAAAAGGTTAAATGGGGAAGTTCCTATGCCAAGGCGGATGAGTTCAAATTCGAAGCGGAAAATATTCCGGAAACCATATGCGGTTTATACCGGAATACATTTTCCTTCAGCCATACGGCCGGAAAAATTTTCAGGCTGATAAATGACTCACTTGTTAAGGCGGAGGGATACGCTTTAAAAATAAATGAAAATGAAATTTCCGTTGCCGCGGCGGATGAACGTGGATTTTTTTATGCGTTGCAGACGATTAAACAGTTGAAACTGGGTAATCTTCTGGCATGTGTTGAGATAGAAGATTTTCCAATGCTCGGCATACGCGGTTTCCTGCTCAATCTCGCGACCGCCCAAATGATTGGTTTTGAAGAAGTCAAACGGATAATTGAAATGCTCGGCAAATTCAAAATAAATACTTTAGTGCTTGAATATATAGATAAATTCCCGTTCGCAAAACATCCGGCGATTTCATCCGTCGCGGCCTTCAGCCAGGAAGAAGTCCGGGAATTTGAGCGTCTGGCGAAAGATAATTATGTTGACATAATTCCCCTGGTTCAATCCCTGGGGCATGTACATTATGTTTTGAAACATCCCCAATACAGGCATTTGCTGGAAGCGGAAGTGGAGAGTGCGGGGCATGAACAGTTCTGTCCCTTAAAGGAAGGAGCTTTTGAATTGTTCAGGGAAATGGCTTCGGAAATAATGGAAGCGCATCCCCGAAGCCGCTATCTGCATATCGGGGGAGATGAAACCGGCAGTTTAGGGAAATGTCCTGAATGTGCAATTGCCGCGGCGAAATATGGAAAAGGCAGGCTTTATGCCGATTACATGAATAAGGTCTGCGCCTGGGTCAAGGCACAGGGGCGTATTCCGCTTTTGTGGGATGATATTTTGAGCAATTTGCGGTACATTGAAATTGCCGACCTGCTGGACAAGGACGCGGTGCTGATGTACTGGGATTACTGGACGACAAAATCCCGGAGCCCGATTCTGGTTGCCCGCGGCACCGGCTATGGAATTGTTCACGATAAACGCTGGGACGGGGAATGGAACCGGGAGCTTCAGGAACCGGAAAAAACCATTGTGGAAAAATTCAGCAACGGCATCGATATGCAAAAGGAGCTGACCGGTTACGAGCATTTGAAGGTTTTCGGCAAATACCTGGGAGAAGATTTTCCTAAATACGTAAACTTTTTCCCTTATGTGGAGTTTTATAAAGCTAAGGGATTTAAGATAATAGGGGCGCCAAGCACGCTCGGCAACCGGATAGACGACACTTTCGGTTTGCCTAATTATAACCGTTTTCTCTGTAATATCAGGGAATTTTCAAATAAATGCATAAACGAAAAATTGCTCGGACTGGTTACTACTGCATGGTATAATTTTCCGCCGGAAATACTTTCGCTCGGTATAATGGCAACGGGACAGAACGCCTGGCGGGGAGGAACGTTCGAGTAGCATGGGAATTATTTTAAAGAAAACGAAAGGAGATAAAATGTTTGCCTTATCAAGGAAAACTATGTGGCTGAAGGTTATAAGTCTGTTTTTTTGTATTGTATTGTCATTAAGCGTCTTACGTGCTGAAAATATTAAGCAGACGCCGCGGGTGGCGTTGATTTACAGCAGTTTCGTGGATCCTTTTCCGCCGATAACGGACTATGATGATATTTGTCATGATCTCGGCTGGATTTTGGACAAATGGGAGAATACCGAACTGGATAAACTGGTAAAGAATCTGGATTGCTACGATATAGTCCTGTGCGGCAGGAAATATAATTTTATCAATCGGCAGCGTTTCGAAAAATACACGAAGCAATGGCTTGCTTTTATGAAAAAAGGGGGCGTAATAATTGTTGCGCCGGTAATGGAAGCTCCCCTGAAATGGATTAAATCGCTTGGGCCTGGTTTTCAGTTGGCGACAAAGCTCAACAGCGCGGCTAATTCCCAAACTGCCGCCGAACCCGGAGCGAAACTTGATTTCGGTCACGTTCCTCCGCGTTGGGCGGAATTCAGACAGTTGTCTCCAGAATGGAAAGTCACCACCCGGAACGCCAACGGCAAGCCGCTGGTTGTATATCGCGAAGTAGGTAACGGTCTTTTTCTGGCTTCTACCACTTATGTGAAAAAAGCTTATCAGAAAAAAAGCTTCGGGTTCCCGGTTGGAAAAGATTTGAAAGTTATCCGGGATTTTATAATCAACAAACGCGCAAATGCTTCACCGGTTACGATAACAAGCCTGTCATGGGGGAAAAAATCATTCGGGGAAAACATCCTGCAGCTGAATGCGAAAAATAAGAAAACCGGTCCTGCGCCTGCGGCAATAATGCCTGCGGTAAGCCTTTTCAGGGACCGGAAGAATATTTTCGTCTCTCCCGGCAAAACTTATAAAATACCTTCCGGGGGGCAGGAAGAAATCAGTTTATCTTATCCTGTGACAAGTGCGGTGCCTGACCTTGTAACTTTTACTGTAAGCGGTTCTGACGGCAGTATTTATTTTCGCAGCGCCGAAAGAATTAATATTGAAGATCTAAAGGCGCCCCTGGAAAAATCAGAAGAAAAATTAGCGGAGAGCCGGAAAATAATTGTGTTCCTGGAAACTTTTTCCGGCGACCGTCTGCCTGATTGGTTTAAGGTTTGCCTCAATGAAGAAACGGAAAAATATTCCGCTTTAAAGAAGAAGATTGAGACTTTGGAGAAAGAGTTGAAGGAAATCGCGCGGCAAGGTTCGGCGGCGGCCTGGAACGGAGAGAAGAAGATTATTTTCCAAACAGAAAAAGCGGTAAATGAACTGCACGAATATCTCGAAATCTTACGGAAAAAAGCGGCAACTTGGAAAAATCTGAAGCTGTCTGGAACCGCCGGGAAAAATAAATCATTCGCTTTGTCGGATGCGTCAGCTTTTGAAAAGATATTTCGGGATAAAATCCTGAAAGGCGCGGTTGTTCGCCGGTTGAAATTTGAGATGGCGGCTAATGAATACGAAAATATCCAACTTGTAATTGTTCCTCTGGCAAAGGCGCTGGACGGGGTAAAAATAACTTGTTCAAACCTGACCGGAGCTAATGCCGGGAACATGATTCCCGCCGGGAATATTGATATCCGCCGGGTGGGTTATGTATTTTCCTCTGACGGGAACTGGTATCCGGACCCGCTTTTGCGCAATAGAATTTTTAATATAGGTTCGGAACAGGTGGTTCAGCCGATATGGATCACGGTACATACGCCGCCCGGAACGCCGCCCGGCGAATATAAAGGATATTTAACTGTTCAAACGCAAAAACCTGAAAGCAAAGTTTCATTGCCGGTAATGGTGAAAGTATGGAATTTCAAAGTCCCCGAAAAACTGAATCTGCCTACTGACGCCAATTTGCGGGTCAGCGCGCTTGCCGGTTTCTTTTACGGAGCGAAAGCCGCCGAGGACCCGGAAAAATATATTTCACCGGCGGCATACAGGGAGTTTCTCAAATTTCTGCTTCGTTACCGCATAACCCCCAAACCCTGGAATTCAAAAGGGCAGCCTTTAGCGGGGATTCCATATCTTAAATGGGAATGGAACGGCGACAAGCTGGCTCTCGATTTTTCGGAATATGATAAAAACGTTGAACTGATCCTTAACAGCGGCGGAAAAATTGTTTATGCCGGGAGCCTACCCGCTTTTTATTCTTTGAGGAAAAATATAAAATTCCCGCCGATGGAGAAATATATTCCTCTTATATATGAACACCTCAAACAGAAGAACTGGCTTGATATCGCATACTTTTACGGATATGACGAACCGACTCCGGCAAAGCTTGAAATGGTTAAAAAGGAAATGGCTTTATGCGGAAAATTCGCTCCGGGAGTCAAACGTCTGGTGCCATACGGCAGTAAGCGGTTTTCTGAAAAGATGTTTGCTGATTCAAAACGTGGAGAATATATAGACATCTGGGTTCCCAACAGAAATCCGCTTCTTGATAAAAACCTTACTGAAAAATTAAAAGCACGGGGAGAAATTGTCTGGGGATATGATTCCGGCGGCCCTTCTTACGAGATTGCTTCACCTAATATTGAAAAACGTATTCTATTATGGGTTTTAAGGAAATATGATCTCGAAGGATTCCTTATCTGGGGAACCGTAATATGCTGGGGTGGGACTCCAAATGATATTGACGACGACGGTACTCCTGAAAAATCCTGGAAACCCGGCCCCGGTGACGGTTATTACGCTTATCCGGCAGGCAAAAGGATTAAAGACGGGCTGAACCCTTCCATAAGATTGGAAGTAATGCGGGGCGGATTTGAAGATTGGGAATACTTTCACTTATTGAAAGAAAAACTGACGGAATTAAAAAGAAAGGACAGAAACAAATATCAAAACTTGATTAAAGAAACCGGGAAGCTGCTGGAGATAGACGACCAGTTAGTGAAGGATTCGCGAACTTATACGAAAGATCCGGAGAAACTTCTGTTGAAAAGAAAGAAAATAGCCGGGCAAATTGAAAAAATTATTCAAGTTATTGGTAGTTCAAAATAATATCCGGAAAATAAGGAACTCCCGGATGGTTGCCAAATTTTTTAAAGGAATGCAGTAATGACTAAAGGAACAATTATCGTAGGCTCCGGCCGTGGTCTTTTCTTTGCCAAAAAGCTTAATACTTCGCTTAAGCGTCTGGGCCGGAAAGTGGTGGCGATGGTGGACATTAACCCGGACGTGCATGAAAAACTGCGCCGAAGTTTAGACGGCTATGGAGCAAAAGACGCTGTCGTTATGACTACGCTTACCGAGGCGCTGGAAAAATTCGGTCCGGAATGTGCCGATTCAGTCATGGTCGTCGCGTCTAACCGGGCGCATGCGGAACTCACTTTAGAAGCGCTGTCCGCCGGCCGGCACGTTATGCTTGAAAAACCGATTGCCGCGGACTGGCATGATGCTGTAACTATTGCCCGAGCCGCTTCTGAAACCGACCGGATCGTGCAGCTCGGTTTTGTCCTGCACTATTCGTCGTTTTACCGTAAAATAAAGGAAATTGTCGCGGGCGGCAAGCTGGGACGGATCGTAATGCTTCAGCTTAACGAACGGTTGAGTTTGGACCACAGCAGCACTTACCGGCGCGGCTGGCGGCGCAAGCAGTTGAATACCGGCGGTTTTATGAATGAAAAATGTTCGCATGACATGGATATCATCTGTTGGTTGAAACAGGGTGAAGCCGTACCGGAAGAAGTGTTCTCCCGCGGCGGCCGGGAACTGTTTCCGGTTAAACCGGCGGCCCCGGAAAAGTGCGTTGACTGTCCGGACAAAACCTGTCCTTTCAGGCGCGACCTGGAAAAACTCGCAAAGCGGGAGTTCGCCTTGAATTTTGATTTGGACTTGCAGGCTTCCTGCATCTTTAAAACCGATGCTGACGTACTTAACCACCAAAGTGTCATAATTAGTTTTTCGGACGGAAGCCAGGCGGTATTTACTGCTGTCGCTTACAGCGGCGATCCGAACCGGGATATCATTATTCACGGTACAGACGGTTATCTTGCCGGGGATCTCAACCGGGGAAGTTTCCGCTGGAACAATTATTATACTAAAGAACGCGAGGAGTTTTCATGTAATATCACCAATGATCAGCATGGCGGCGGAGATGAAAATATATTGACTGAATTTTTCGCTTGTATAGCAAACGGAACCCAACCTGCATCATCGGTAGCGGACGGTCTGCTCGCATCACAGCTTGCTTTCGCCGCGGATCGCAGTGTTGCGGAAGGCCGCAAAATAGCGTTGTCGGAATTCACGGCGGAAAAAACTGAAGCAATTAAAACAGGCATGCACAGAAAAAAATGAAAGCGGAATCAATTGAAATTGTCATTCCTACTTATCGGCGGGGCGAAGATAATCCTTATCCGCCCCTGAGCTTTGGGGAAAAGACCAGATATAAGCCTTATCCTTATTACCTTCAGGATGATATTGATATAGGCGACCTGAAATATGTTCCCGATAAGAAGTACCGCGCCGTAATTCTCGCCAACGACATTCTGGAAGCGGTAATACTGCCGGAAATGAACGGACGGGTTTACTCGCTGAGAAACCTGAAAAGCGGCCGGGAAATTTTTTACCGCAACAATGTCGTAAAACCGGCCTTGGCGGCCCTGCGCGGCGCCTGGATAAGCGGCGGCATAGAATTCAACGCGCCGACCCTGGGACATTCGGTCAGCGCCGTGTCACCGGTTTTCCGGCATATTGAAAGTAATGAAGACGAAGCCGCCGTGCTTGTCGGGGATGTTGACCGGAGTACGGGGATTCGCTGGCAAGTCAGGATATCACTGAAAAAAGGCCGGGCGGCGCTCGATATCGAAACGCAAATATCCAACCCGAACAAATACCGGGAACGGCTTTATTACTGGGAAAATGCGGCGGTTCCGGTCGGGGACGATCTCAGGTTCATGTGCGATTCGGATTGGACGACGGGAACTTTCATTATGCCGTGGCCGCTTCAGGACGGGGTTGACCGTTCATGGTATCTGAACAATAATTTGCCGGTGGACCATTTCTGCTACCGGACTTATGCTGATTTTTTCGGCGCGCATTATTCTGAAAAACAATGCGGTACCTACCATATCGGTTTGAGGCACGAGACGGCCGGGCAGAAATATTTTTCCTGGGGCCTGTGCGAAGACAACAGGATCTGGGAGTCTTATCTGACCGACTCGGACGGCCAATACGTGGAACTTCAGTCCGGGGTACTTGAATCGCAGTTTGTGACCGGCTGGCTTGACGCGGGAAAAGAAGTCTGTTTTTCCGGTTCCTGGTTCGGAGTTGAAAATATCGGGGAATTAACCTGGGCTAACAAGCATGTGGCGGCGGCTTTGAATATTGACGGTGACGACGTTACGATTGATATGGCTTCTCTTGATCTGAACGGGGAATTCCTGATCAGGATAATGAGTAAAGGAAATGAAATTCTGGATAAGAAAATCGAGCTCACGCCTGGCGAAAATTCAAAAATCGCCTTTAAGGGGGCGGATGAATTTGAAATCCTGCTTTATTCGAAAACGAACCGTTTGCTTTTTCAGGAAGCGTGGCGCCGTCCCGGCGAAACAATCTCAAAACCGGAAACGGCGCCCCATAACTGGAGCATTGATTCAGCGTCCTCTCCCGAATGGAACAAAATCGAGGAACTGGAAAAATATCATTGCTGGAACAGCGCTTTGAGAGAAGCCGAAAGGCTCGGAAAGAAAATGCCTCCGGGAGAAAAAGACGTTGCGTTGGCGGAAATTTTCCTGAAAACTGGACAGCCTGAAGCGGCGTTGAGACATCTTGACCGCGCCTTTGGTTTTTTGCCGGGTAAGTCCGGGCTTCATCTGTCGGCGGCCGCGGCCGCTCTCCGGATGTTCAGGGAAACAAATAACCCGAAGTTTTTATGGCGGATAAATGACCACTGCCAGGCTTCCAGAAACAGCGGTTCCCTCGGTAAAACCGCCCTGCTTATCCTGGTGGAAACCGCTTTGCTTCAGGGACGGCTTATTGAAGCCCGGAACATCCTGGAATCATTGTTGAAACATAATTCCGAATGTCCGGAAACGCTCGCGCTCCTTGCCGGAATAGCGCGAAAATGTGGAGACGCGCCGACGGCGGAATATGCCATTTCCAAAATTCCGGATTTATGGCCGCAGAAGGCCGGGGAGAGTTTTTTGCTGCATCGGAAGTCAGCTGTTTTGAAAAATATTTTGCCGGATTATGAAAACGCGGTCGATATTTCAGAAGCGGTCATTGAATGGCTTATGCTTTACCGGCGGGTGGGGTGGTTGGATGATCTGGAACTTTTGCTCGGAGCGGTTGCGCGGGAATACCCGTCTTGTCTCGAACACCCTGTTGCGCTTTTGCTCTTAAGCGACTGCGCTTTGCGGAAAGGCCTATACTGCGAGGCTGAGGCGCTGGCGGAAAAAGCGGAAAATTGCTCAATGAAATATGTGTTTCCATATCGACCGGAAGATTTTATTCTGCTGAAAATGGGAATTGAACTTATTAACGGAGACGCGCCCTCATTAAAATATCTGAGCGGCCTGTGGCTTGTTCAAAACGGCCGGCCGAATGAAGGCCTGAAATATCTGCGTTATGCTTTGGAACATACGTCGAAGGAGGAAATAAAAATACTTTCGTCTCAAAGTATTTCCCAGCACGCTTTGCTCATGAACGATATTGATGAAGAAATTTTTTTCCTGGAAAAAGCGGTCAGGCCTGAACATTTTGATAGAAGACTCTACCTTGCTTTGGATGAGGCGCTGCACAAGAAACAGGAGCTGGGCGCAAGGAACCGGCTTGCCAAAAGCATTCCTGAAATAATTTCGCATCGGGGCGACATTGCGTTCAGGAGAGCCCGGCTGCTTTTCGATAATGGACAGCCGGAAAAAGCCTTGGTTATTCTCGTTTCGCATAAATTTTCCCAGCACGAAGGGCAGGCTTATGTCCGGCGTCTTTATGTTGACTGCCTGCTTGTAAACGGTTTTTCACTTTTTGCCGGCGGGGATTTACAGGAAGCCGCATGGAATTTTGCCGGGATTATGGAATATCCTGAAAACCTGGGTTCGACTTCTCATTATCTGGGAGAACACAGTCGCCTTGCCCGTTTCATGCTGGGCATGATCGACGATGCGCTTGGCGACCGGGAAAAGGCGGAAAGCCGCCGGCGGGATATTCTGAGCAAAAAAGAGACTGGTACTTACAACGGGGCCGAATTTTCCGAAAGAAGAAAACTTTTCTTCGATGAGTTCGCCGCGCTTGAGTTGTCCGCAAAAGAGCTGCCCGGTTTCGATTTTGAACATCCGGAAATGCCTGTCGGAAAAGACGATCTCGCGAAACAGGAAAACCGGATTTCGAAAAGCATTCTGGACAAACTGCTGAACGATAAATTTGCCGAGGCTGCCGGGATTGCCGAAAAAGCCGTAAATGATTATCCGTGTTCGGCGTTGCTGCGCAAAATGTTCGGGCTCACCGCCGCCATGCGTAAAACAAAATCTGTTCCTGAGGCTTTGGCTTTAGTTGCGGACAGGTAAATAATATAAGGAATTATTGATGATCATGAAAGAACTGAAGATCGGTGTAATCGGAGTCAGCGGCCGCGGCGGGCTTGCCCGTGCGGCGCACAAACCTGAAGACGGTTGCAGAGTCGTGGCTGGAGCGGACATAAAGACAACAGCCTTGCAGGAATTCAAAGAGCATGTCGGTAACGATGTTTTTGTTACGGGACTACCGGGAATTACTGAAACAACCCGAAATCGACGCGGTTTTCATTACCGTTCCGGATTTTCTCCACGAAGAGCTTGCCGTCGCGGCCCTGAAAGCCGGGAAAGCTGTTTACTTGGAAAAGCCGGATGTAACTGCTCGGTGATCCAACGGCCGAAAGCGTTGGTCGAGCCTCTTGACGGCTCGAAATTTTGCGCAACTTGTTGCGCTTGGATAGTACCGCTCTCGAAAAGA
>JBAYCO010000025.1:0-16422 GCA_041668685.1 Victivallaceae bacterium
CATTCCCGTCTCGGTTGTGTCCCTTTGCTTAACAACGTTTACCAATTTATGACTCAAGCGAGACGCTTGAGCTACATTATTAACCGTTTCCTTCTATGTTAACGTTTCCCGCTCCCCCATGGGGAGTTTTAGGCAATACCACGTCCTCTGGGCGTGGTTTTTTATTTTGCATATTTGTAAAAAGCGGTTGATTTTTTATTTTCCCGGAGTATACTAATTCGATAACAAAAATTTATTTTCTACAAATTAATTTTACCAATATGCAAAAACATGAATAACCGGGAACGGGCGCTCGCCACTCTGGAATTTACGGACTCCGATCATATCATCTGTTCCCAAGCGGCTGTGAAGATAAAAAAGCGGTATTTATTGAAAAAACAGGGAGACAAATTATGCGGCAGAATCTGATAAAACTTGGCTCGGCGATAAAAGCTTTCCGCAAAGAGCAGAATTTAACCTTGGCGGCGCTTTCGGAAAAAACCGGCCTGACCGCCGGGCTGCTTTCCCGGATAGAAAATTTCAGGACCATTCCGTCTCTGCCCGTCCTGCTGAAAATAGCCGAAGCGCTGCAAGTTTCCGCTTCGGTACTGCTCGAAGGGATTGGCGGGGATTCGCCGGGATGGACATTGGTCAGGAAAAATGAACGCTCCCCGGTAGAACGGGAAAACAGCAGCGGGTTCACTTACGAGATGCTTTTGGATAAGGACTGCGCCGGGTGCAACTTGCAGACCCTTGTCCTGAGTATTGAACCGGGCGCGGTTCGAGAAAAGGTAAAGACCGACGGCGACCAGTTTATTTTTATTTTGAAAGGAAATATAGTTTTTCATCTGGGCGATGAAAAGTTAAGTTTATCCGGAGGAGACATTCTGTTCTTCGACGGCAACATCGAACACGTGCCGGAAAACCCCGGCGCCGAAACCGCGGTATTATTGGCGGTTTACCTGCTAAAAGAGGCAAAATCATGACGGCAAAAATCAGTTTTTACGGTCGGGAACTCAATACTTACCGGGCCAATCTCCACATGCACAGTACGAATTCCGACGGCGTTTACGGTCTGGATGAATTAATTGACCTGTACGGCAAAGAGGGCTATGATGTCCTGGCGATAACTGACCATTTCCAAACAAATAAAGTAAGCGAAATAAATTGCGGCAAGCTGCTTCTGATCAGCGGCATGGAATTTCATCCGGTAGGACCGCGCGGCCTGAAACTGCATCTGCTGGCCATAAATATTCCCGAAGGTTTTGAGGACCCGTCCGAACTGCCTTACCAGGAAGCCATAGACGCCGTCCGGGCCGCGGGGGCGGAATGTATTCTGGCGCACCCTTACTGGTGCGGCTTCAACTGCAGCGACATTATGCAGATAAAAAACCTTACGGCGCTGGAAGTCTACAACAGCGACACCCGCTTCATCGGCAAAGGAAACAGCGTACAGGTGTGGGATAACATTCTGCAACTGGGTTATCATATGCCGGCGATCGCAGTTGACGACACTCACCGGGCGCGGGACTTTTTCGGGGGCTGGACAATGGTATGCGCTAAAGAAAAAACGGTAGATTCAGTAATGGAGGCGTTAAGAAACGGGGATTATTTTGCCACGCAGGGGCCGGTTTTTCACAAGCTGAACTTTGAAAACAATGTTTTTTCCGTGGAATGTTCTCCCTGTGAAGAAATTATTGTCATGAGCGACTGTGCGTTCGGGCGTTGCGGAAACACGCCCGGCCTTAATGCGCAGAACCCGGCGGAAAGTAAAGATGCCTGCGAAATAACGCGTTTTGAAACCGAAATTCCAGAGTCTGCCGGCCTGACCTATCTCCGCTGCCAGATAAAGGACAAAAACGGCAGATATGCCTGGAGCGCCCCGATCTGGATTTAAAACTATACTATTGTTAAGTCAAACGTCTAATGTCGCTTACGCCCCTGGGGACAGGGGTGGCTACACCATTTATCTTTTACCAGCGTTTCATGTTGCCGGTCTCATCGAGACGCGGCGCTACCTGGAGCCGCTACTCCCTGAAACTTTTCCGGTATCCGACCGGGGTTTTTCCGGCAATGCGCTTGAAGGTACGGTTGAAATGGCTTAGATCCTGAAATCCGCATTCATAAGCAATCGAGATTATTTTATCCCCGGACTGCCGGAGCCGCAGCATTGCGGCCTGGATACGTCGTTCAAGCAGGTAGTCGAATATCGTTTTCCCGGCGTAGCGACGGAAAGCGCGGCATAAATAGTTGCGGTTCAATCCGGCGGTTTCCGCCAGTTGCGCAAGCGATATTTTATCGCGGAAATCCCGGTCAAGCTTCCGCCGAACTCGTTCTATCCTGAATTGTCCGGGCATTTCATCAGTTTTCGCGATTTGAATACCCGAAGTCAGTACGCCGCGGCACGCCCCTATCAGAAACAGTTTGAACAATTCACCGGCAGCCGTATCGCAGGCGATCTGTTTTTCGGAAAATTCCCGGTTCAGCGCAATCACAGCTTCGATGCATCCTTCCCGGCCTTCCAGATTTACTCGCGGAATCCGGTTGGCCGCCATATTGAGCGGAAACAGCATCAGCAGTGCATTATCAAGCGGCGGCGGCAGCAGCGGCAAAACCAGTTTGTCAAAATTGAGATAGAGGTTATAGACTTCAATATCTCCTTTATCCGCAATAATACAATGTGGCACGCCGCGCGGAGTTATGCCGAGACTCGGTCCATGCTGTTCATAGGCATCACAGCCGATCAGATGCGTACAATTGCCCTTCACGACGATACTGACCAGCGTCACGTCCAATACATGAAAGAGCCGCCGGGAATTTTTATAGACCGGGAAATATGCCGCGGCCAAACCGGAACGGCTTAATTCCGGAAATTTCTCGATAAGGGATATTTTCATGGTGTGGCGTGTCAATATTGACCTCATTGTAAGATAATATAAGCTTAGATATTCTTATAATAATGCTTATATTAATATTTTACAACTTGATCTTATAGAAATTTTTTATTTTAACCACTTATCCGCACTGGTAAAACACTAATTGAGAGGCTTTTTCCTTGCGGCTTTGCCGCAAAAAATCAGTGTCAAATTAGTGAAGATCAGTGGTTTTAAAAGCCCCGGCGCAGCCGGTTAAATTCAAACAAGGATATTTACTTATGTCAGACAAGATGACAGCCAGTGAAAGGTTCCGGGCGGTTCTGGATTTTTCCCCGACAGACCGCCTGCCGCTCATCGAGTGGGCACCCTATTGGGATAAAACAAAAGAACGCTGGGAAAAAGAAGGCATGCCGGCGGGAATGGATAACGAGGCAATTCAGCGTTATTTCAATCTGGACGTCGTTTTACAGAATTGGGTGGCGCCGCTTTCCGCCGGAGGCGCGGCGCACAAAACTGAAGGCGAACTGGTTTCCAATGAAGCCGACTACGAAAAGCTGCTTGAAGAAGGAAGGCTTTTTTCGGATGAACAGTTGAATACGGACATTTTGAACAGATGGGCGGAATGGGATAGAAAGCGCCGGGAGCGGGGGGATTCTATCTTGATGCTGACTTTTCTGGGTTTTTTCTGGTTTCCCCGCACTTTGTTTGGTATTGAACCGCATTTCTACGCTTTCTATGACCATCCGGAACTGATGCATCGCATGAATCGCGATCTCGTGGAATATAATTTAAAGTGCCTGGAAAGATTCTGCGGGATAGCCAAGCCGGATTTTGTTACTTTCGCCGAGGATATGAGCTACAATAACGGCCCGATGCTGTCGGAAAACCTTTTTGACGAATTTATGCTGCCCTACTACAAAATGCTGGTTCCGCGGCTGAAGGAACTGGATATCAAAATTATTATCGACTCGGACGGAGACATTACTGAATGTGCCGGCTGGTTCCGTCGGGCCGGGGCCGACGGAATGCTGCCGCTGGAAAGGCAGGCGGGGGTGGATATAAATATCCTGCGGGAAAAATATCCCGATATGTGCTGGATCGGCGCTTACGACAAAATGGTTATGAATCGCGGCGAAACCGCGATCCGGAACGAATTCGAACGCTTAATGCCGGTTGCGGAACAAGGCGGCCTGATAATCAGTTGCGATCATCAGACGCCGCCGGGAGTATCGCTGGAACAATACCGTTGTTATCTTAAATATTTCCGCGAATATGCCGGTTAAAAGAAATCTTTCGTCGTTTTAAGCCAGGCGTCGGTAATCAACTGATGTCCGGCAAGGGAGGGATGCACCCCGTCCCAGAGCCAGTATTTGGGCGGCGCTTTTTTGACAGCCTCGTTTAAAATAGACTGGATCGGAACAAACTTGAAATTAAATTCTTCGGCCAGTTCTTTGACTATTTTGCGGCGGGCTTCGATTTCTTCAAGCCATTCCGCGGATACCGCGCCGAATTCCAGGACGAACGGTTCACACAACACAACTTTTATTTGCGGCAGGACGTTCTGCGTCCAAGTCAGTATTTCATCATAAATGCGGCCGTAGCGTTCAACTTCGACGCCGTTGTCCGAAGAAAAAGTATGCCAGGTGTCATTAACTCCAATTAGAATGCTTAATACGTCCGGCTTCAGGTTCAGCGCGTCGATCTTCCAGCGCGCGTAAAGATCAACGACCCGGTTGCCGCTTATTCCGCGGTTATAGACTTGAATATTTTTATCCGGATGGTCCGCCAGCAGCCTGGCGGCCGTCAACGCCGGATAACCGGCGCCCAGATCGGTATTGGGTTCCGCTGTTTCCCTGCTTCTGCCGCAGTCCGTAATCGAATCGCCCTGAAAAAGAATTTTCATTATTTATTTCCTGCCTTTAATTTGTGAAAAAAATCCAGAAAAGCGTCAAACTGATGCTTCTTATCCATTTTGCTGACCATTAAATTACGTGCCTTCTCTCCCATTTCCAGACAGGTTTCAGGATTTTTCACGGTTTTTTCAATCGCTTCGGCAAATTCTTCGACATTGCCCACAGCGGTGAGGAATCCGGTTTCCCCGTCAACCACCACCTCAGGGATGCCCGCCAGGTCAGTGGCGATAACCGGGATCTTCATGCTCATCGCTTCCAGCAGCACGTTGGGCAGCCCTTCTTTATAAAGGCTGGGAAACGCCAGTATGTCGATGCGTTCAAAAACATAATTCGGCTCACGGGTGAACGGAAAAAACGAGACATGTTCCCGCAAGCCGTAAACTTCCGTAACCGCCTTGAGCATCGCTTCATCCGGCCCCTCGCCAACAAACATGACATGAATATCCGGAACCTTGCCTTCATCCAGCAGCCGTTTTACCGCCTGCAACAGAATAATCTGCCCTTTGCGGTTTTCCATTGCGCCCACCGAGCCCAACACCGGGAAGGAATTCTTTTTCAACGGATAGCGTTTCAGCGCCTCGTCCCGGCCGGCTTTGCCGGCTGTGAAACGGTCTACTTCGGTTCCCTGGTAAATCAGGGCTATTTTGTCCGCGGGTATTTTATAAACTTCTTCAAGGTATTTCCGGGTGAAGTCGGTTATGCAGATAACTTCAGTCGCGACTTCGGGATCGGGCAGGTAATATTCCCGTTTGTACCACGGGACTATCGAACCGGTTTTAGGCACGATTACGGTTTTAAGTCCGCCGTCCCTGATGCATTCCGCTCCGAACTTTACGCAATGAAAACCGTTGCGCGGCGGGTGTACCGTGGTAATCGCGACGTCACACGGAGCCAGCCCGACAATCCAGGCGTTTTTGTATTTTTCAGGATTTACGACAATATCATCAAAATCATAGCCGCTTACCCTTGCGCCGTATTCGGCGCAGGTTTGCGCGACAAAAGTTCCGTTCGGGGCAATTACCGAAACTTCTTCCCCGGCGGCGATGAATTTTTCAACCGCCTCCGTTACCCAGATCTGAGTACCGCCCCGCAGCGGCGTGTCTTCGATAAAAGCGATATGCATACTAAATCTCCGTTTTATAACTGTTAAGGCCGCAGGCCGTTGTTTTGGAGGAACAATTAAAGTCAGGCGTTCCAGTTCCCTTGCTTAGAACCTTGAAAAATTCCTTGAATTTACGAACGATCATCCCGGTGCTGTAACGGCTTCGTACCGCTTCCCGGTTATGTTCCCGCCAGTTGTTGAAACGTTCTGGATAAAGCAGCAGTTCCGTAATTTTATCAAGAAGGTTTTTCTTAAATTCGCCGGTAGGAAACCGCAGGTAAAGAATCTGTTCGTTTTCCGGCAAGTCCCCGCCGACCACTTCGTCAAAAACCTCTTCCGGGTAATAACGGCGGCAAACTATCGGAACGCCCCCGGCGCTGGATTCAATGATCGGCAGCCCGCGCCCCTCGGTTTCGCTGGGAAACAGCACGAGGTTGGCAAGCTGGTAAATTTCCTCTATGCACAAAGGCTGTAAGTTCAGTTTTTCAAAACACGGATGGCTTTCATTGCCGACGGAAAAAACCAGGAATATCCGGTCGGCGTCCGCCTGCGGAAGTTTATCGCACAACGCCTGATAGGCTTCCAGAACGTTTTCCAGGTCGTCCTGATGCTCGATTGGCGTCGGCCCGGTTACATGCAGAACAATTTGCTTTGAAAGGTCTTCGGAAAAAGTTTTTGCAAATGGTTCGTGTTCGAGCAGGGCGGAGAGAAGCTCCTCGTCCCGGTCAATATGCTTGCGCAGGATTACCCGGGTCGGCTGGAGGAAATAATAAGTTCCCGCCGCCGCCAGATCCAGCTCCAAACCGTTGCGGTTGGCGCAGGCGACCGGTTTTTCATCCCGCATCCATTCCGGCAGTTTCGCCAGATGCTCCCGTACATCTATCGTAGTGATCACCGGTTTGCCGCCGGAAATAATATAATTCATTCGCGAACGCACCGACTTGACGTGTTCCGGGTTCGAATGAATAAAAAAACTGTCGCTGATTGAAGTGCCGAGCTCAAAAACTTTATCGGCATCAAAACCGAAACGCTCAATCAGCGTCCGGCTCTGGGGTTTGTTTATGTTTACCTGAAGCCAGCGGCGGCCGTTCCAGGGGTAAAGCCGGGAAAAAAGCCGGAAAAAAGCGTGATTATCCATATTACGAAAAAAATGATCGCGGGGTCCCGCTTCTTCGCCGGGGCGACGTTCGCTTGCGGGTTTGCCGCCTTCCCAGTAATAGTCATGATTTGAACTGATAACGTAAATATCCAGCATTTCGGCGGCGATGATAAAGCCCAGCGCCGCCGCGACATTTCCCGGATTTGACAGAATATTTACGGGAATTGCCAATTTTATTTTATTCGCGGAAAAGTAATCGCCGAGTTTAACGGCAAAATTTTTGGCCTGATCCCATATTTCCTGCGCCGTTTGCCGGGATATTTCGCTGTCTTCGGGCATATCTTCGTAAAAAAGTTTGGCGAACGGCTTGCCGTCACACCATTTGTCCCAGCCGTTGAAATTATCTATTTTGAAACGTTTCCAGTAATCTTTCAGCACGATATCGGCTTTTTCATGAAAATCACCGCTAATAAAATGCAGTGGGATTTCCGGTTGGATATGCTCCAGGCAGTCGGCGTATTTGGAAATCTCGATGGAGACGCCGTCTATGCCGAAGTCGTAAGTTACGAACGCGGCTCCATCGGCAAGCAGAGACAAAAATTCCTTGTCCGTTAACTTCGGGACCAGTTCAAGATTCAACGCCGCCAGATCAAGGAATTCGGAAATATCCCGCCAGTCGCTGACCTCGATACTATTTAAAACGGTTTTCAGATTCGTCATACATCCTCCCGTAGTTATTGTCCAACCTGATAGCTTATAATTAGCACACAAAAGGACTAATAGCAAATCCGGGCGGTAAATGAAGACGCGCCGCTTCCCGCTTTTTCAGGTTCAAGCCATCTGTTTGCGGCGATAGGATTCGACTTCCCAGTTCTCGATGAAATCACGCGCCGCATCGTCAAGATAGTTTATTCCGCCGAAGGCCTCGGCAAGCTGCTTTATCAAAGCGCCGTCCTTAGCCAGTTCCAGCGCCAGGTACGCGCCTGCAAGGTTTGGGCCTATGGAATAAACCGTTCCGGAAGTCTCCAGGATTTTCGGATAATAACCTTTATCCTCTTTAAATTTCCCTATCGACTGTTCTGAAATAACGCCTTTGTGGACAAAGGATTTCATATAGACGATATGATCCGGGGAGATCGGGCCGTCCGCGGCTGAAAAAGCTTTTGCGCTTATTACCGCCTGCATTTCCGCAGCCGGAAACGCTTTTTTGAAAACCTCAAAATCACCGGGATTGAGTTCAATGTCCCGTTCTTCCAGAGCCAGGGAAATATTTACGGCCGCATATTCTTTTTTCAGTTCGGAAAAAATAAAAGCATAGATTTCCTCTATTTTTTCCGGGGAATCCCCGGCGACAAAAACCCCGTGGTTTTTCAGGAACACGATTTCCGGCTGCCTGCCGTATTGTTTACGGTAATCCGCGGCCTTGTCCCGCACCGCCTGGTAAAGAGTGATTCCGGGATCAATATATCCCATCCACAACGCTTCCGGGAAAAGTTTTTCGCAGACGGCTTCGCCGTTTTTCGCGCAAGTCATGCCGTTAACCAGCGCCGGATGGGTGTGAATGACATAACGACAGTCGAAAAGGTTATGCAGGGGGGTTTCCACCGACGGCCGCCCGGTCGAACCGGAACATACGGCGGCGGTCATGATATTTTTGGCTAACGCCTCCCGCTTTTTGACGTCGCCGGAAACGGAAACTTCATCCATTTTCATGATTTTTGCGCGTTCCAGCGCCACAAATTTTTCCGGGGTAATCGTTCCCATTGTTGAGCCGGAGGGTTTTACCCAGATCATATCTTTGGTTTTGACTGACGAATTTCCGCCGCCGCCTTTGACGTATTCGTCGCCGCCGAACTTGCGGGTTAATTCCGTCAGGGTATTAAGTAAAGATTCCATTAACCGTTTCTCCTGTTCAGGACTTCTTTTTCATATTTTTCGACTTCCGCCAGCCAGTCAAGTCCGGCCGGGACTCCCTGTTGCGCGCAGTAATAATCCCAGACGGCGCTTATCGGGAAAAATTTTTGTTCTTCCAGGATCGCCAGGCGTGAAGTATAATTACCCGCGTTTTCGAGTTTTTCAAGTTTTGCGGACGGTTCCAGCAGCGCAGCGCAAAGCGCTTTCAGCATATTCCTGCTGCCGATAACCCAGGCGGCGATGCGGTTGATCGAGGCGTCAAAGAAATCCAGTCCGATATGGACCCGGTCCTGGAATTTGTTGCGGGTTATTTCCTGCGCGATAGCCAGCAGTTCCTCGTTGTAGGTTACGACATGGTCGCTGTCCCACCTGACCGGGCGGCTGACGTGCAGGAGGATTTCGTTGAGGAACTGCAAGACCGAAGATATTTTATCGGAAACTACTTCAGTCGGGTGAAAATGCCCGGTGTCAAGACAAAGCAGGAGATTGTTTTTGACCGCGTAGCCCATATAAAATTCGTGGGAACCGATTACGCAGCTTTCGGAACCGAGCCCGAACAATTTGCTTTCAACCGCGTCAAGATGATATTTCGGGTTGAGCTTTTCGGCGCACATTTCGTCAAGCGAAGCCTTAAGGCGGGCGCGGGCGCCGTTGCGGTCAACCGGAATATCCTTGAAACCATCCGGTATCCAGATATTCATCACGCATGGGGAGCCGAGCTCTTTTCCGATGTATTCGCTGATTTTGCGGCAGGCTTTGCCGTGCGCTATCCAGAAATTACGGATTTCGTCATCATTACTGCTGAGAGTGAAGCCGCTGTCCGCTTTGGGGTGCGCGAAAAAAGTCGGGTTAAAATCCATTCCCATACCTTTTGATTTCGCCCATGCCACCCAGTTTTTAAAGTGCTCCGGCCTGATTTTATCGCGATCGACAAATTCGCCATTGCTTTCCAGATAACATGCGTGCAGGTTAAGGCGGTGCCTGCCCGGTATCAGCGACAGGGCCTTGTCAAGGTCGGCGCGCAGTTCGTCCGGGGTTCCGGCGCGTCCCGGGTAATTCCCGGTCGCCATGATCCCGCCGCCGCTGCTGCCGGGTTCGGCTACTTCAAAACCGCCGACATCATCGCCCTGCCAGCAATGGATCGATATTGGAATTTCCTGTAACTGCGTCAAAGCCGCGTCCGTATCCACTCCGATTGCGGCATAGCGTTCTTTGGCTGCCTGATAAGCTTCGTTTACCTTATTCATTTTCCACTCCTGATTTGTTGTTTAAAATTGCGTTGATCATAATATTCGCATAAATACGATGACCGAAATCATTGGGATGGTTTAAACCATTTCCGGTCAGCGACATGAATCCCTTGCGTTTAACGACCGCCTTCCATGCAGGCGTTACGTCGGCCAGCAAAACCCCGTTTCCCGCAAGTGTTTTCAGGCCTTCGCCGTAACTGTCTAAATATTCGTTTTTGACATAATCCCAGTTTTCATTTGCCGTCATACTGCTAAGCAGCATAAATTCGGCATTGGGAAATTTCCCGTTGAGCAGGAACATTTGTTCACGAATTTGCGTAACGAATACCTCCGGTCGCACTTTACAGCCGGCGTCATTCATGCCCCAGGCGAGAATGAACAAGTCAGGGCTTTCTTCCACGTTCAGAAGCCGCAAAATATTTTTGTTGCCCCAGGCCGCGGTTTTACCGCCCTCGGAAAAATTCCTCAGTATAACTTCGGTTTTATAATGTTCCCTGAGAAAAGCGGCGAACAGGCCGTGCTGGGACTCCTGCTGGGGAGCAATCCCCATAAATCCACTGGCGTTATAACCGGCGGAAATGCTGTCTCCGAAAACGGCAATTATAATTTTCCCCCGTTTTTCCAGTTTGGTCCGCAGAGCCGGCAAGCTCCCGTAGCCGCTGTCCGGCAAAAGGGAATCATAACCGCCATGTCGGTAAGTAAAGCGAGGTTGAAAAGTAGTGAAAAACGCATCTTCCGAGTGCAACATGTATTTTTTACTGTTTCGCTTTTTCGGATAGGAATGCGGCGCTTCCGGATCCGGATACAATTCCGTTTCATTTAAAAACCGGATTTTCGTCCCGGCCGTAAGCGTAACCTCCCCGGTCGTTTTGTCAAGTTCAAAATCCGTCCCTTCAACGTACTCAACGTTTCCGGCAGTGTCGGTTGCCTTGAGTATCTCCAGTGGCTTCAACAGTAATCGCGCAACTGGAGGTGATTGCCGGGAAGCAATAAAAAACAATGGTTCGTCATATATGACGTCACTGTTACGGAAGAACCGGCAGGACTCAAAACTAATGCCTGAACAACATGCTGTGGTTTTCATTTATGCTGCCTGATTTGTTGAAAATTCCGCCAGGCTTTATCCCAGGCGGACGTATTTTCCGGTTTATAAGTATCAATTTCAAAAGAGTCAGCAATTATTTTTCTCGCCCCCGCCAGGTCTTTAATATGTCCCAGCGCGATAGCCTGAATAATGAGGTTGCCCGCCGCCGTTCCCTCGCACGGCCCCGCAAAAACCGGAAGCCTGGTCGCGTCGGCGGTGATTTGACAAAGCAGTTTGTCCTGACAGCCGCCGCCGATAACGTGGATACGGTTGATTTGCTGTTTCTGGATGTCTCGTAATTGTTCGAGGGTTTCCCTGTAAAGGAAGCCGAGTCCCTCCAAGGCGCAGCGTACGTACGCGCCGTCGCTTTGCGGCGGGAGTTGTCCGGTTGCGGTGCAGTATTCGTTAATGGCGGTTTTCATGCATTCGGGATTGAGAAAACTTGAGTCGTTGGCGTCAATAAAAGTCTGGAAAGGTTCTGCTTCGCGGGCCAGGTTTTCCAGATCGGCATAGGAATAATCTTTCGTAAAGCTGTTTTTCAGGCCGCGGACAATCCACAAACCCATGATGTTTTTCAATAAACGGAAAGTTCCGGCTGCTCCGCCTTCATTGGTAAAATTATATTCCAGCGCCGCTTCGCTGCAAACCGCGGTTTTTGTTTCAATTCCCATCAGCGACCAGGTGCCGGAACTTATATACGCCCAATCCCGGCCTTCGGCGGGAACGGCGGCAACGGCGGAACCGGTATCATGGGTAGCGGGCAGGATTACCGGCGCTGCCGGAAGCCCGGTTTTTTCCTGAATTGAAGAAAGCAGCGGCCCCAGCGCCGTTCCCGGCAGGCGCGGCTTTTCGAAAAGTTCCCGGTTGATTCCAAGCGCGACAAGCAAATCGCCGTCCCAGTCACAAGAGCCGCTGTTCAGAAGCTGGGTGGTGGTCGCGTTGGAATATTCATTGGCCTTAATTCCGGTCAGGCGGAAATTCAGGTAATCCGGAATCATTAAAAAACGTTTTGCCCGGCTGAAATCACCGTTTTGTCGTGCCGCCCATAATTGGTAAAGGGTATTGAACTGAAGAAACTGAATACCGGTTTTTGCATAAATATCGCGTTTCGGCGCCAGTTCGAAAAACTTCTCCATAAGTCCGTCGGTACGGGAGTCGCGGTAAGCGCTGACCGGACAGGCAATTTTATCATTTTCGTCAAGCAGGACATAATCACAGCCCCAGGTGTCAATGCCGATTGAATCAGGCGGGGCGTCGAGCTGCCGCGCGGAAATCTCCAGTCCTTTGAGGATTTCGGCAAAAAGTGCTTCGACATCCCAGCGGTAATGACCGTCTTCCTGCCGCATATTGTTGGTGAAACGGAAAGTTTCATTCAAAACCAGAACAGAACCGTCAAAGCTGCCATGAATTATCCGGCCGCTTCCGGCGCCGACATCAATTGCTAAATAATTATACATATAAAGTTACCCCGTGCCTGATTATAATTTCCGTCAAATAATTAATTTTACAAGAAATGCGAAGATTTTTCCTTGATTTTTTCGACAAAAAACAGCACATTAGCGACAACAAAACAAGCTGTTGCAGCTTTGTAACCGAAATCCGGCCTTTGTCAGTTCAGCGGTAATTTAGAAGCAGTTTTTATTGAAATACTATTGACAACGCTGTTATTTCAGACTATATTATACAAGTATGTAACAGGATACCGCAACGCCGATTGTATATTGTGCGCTGCTGTTTTTGCTTTATGGTGTTTTAAAAAATATTGCGGCGGAATTATTTAGATGAGCCTGAAACGAAATATCGAATATGTTTATTCCGGGGTTGAGAGCGATCTGATCGAGCAGATTCGCAATGGAACGCTCAAGCCTCATGAATGCATTCTTTCCGAAAACGCGATCAGCAGGAAGTACAATATCAGCCGCCGTTCCTCCAGGAAAGCGCTCGACAACCTTATCAAAAAGGGGTTGCTTTACCGCATGGCCGGGAAAGGCACTTTTGTCGCGGACATCAAGGATGCTCCGGGTTCGTTGAGCCTTTGCCGGTATACGTTCGCGTTTATTGTGCCTGATATAGATGATATTTTCATATCTGAAATATGCAAGGGGTTGCAGGAAGCCGCCAATTCATCCCAATGCAACCTTATCATCCAGAGCTCCAACGGCAATATTGAAAAAGAAAACGTCAATATCGAATACTCCATTCAGCACCATGTTGACGGGGCGGTTATTTTTCCCAACTGGGGCAAGGCCAATATTGATGTAATTTACCGGTTGAAAGAAGCAAAAATACCATTCGTGCTGATTGACCGCTACTTCAAGGACTTTGACACGGATTGCGTGGTGGTTGACAACCGCAAGGGCGCTTCTAAAATGACCGCCTATTTGATCGGCCTCGGCCATAAGCGGATTGCCCACCTCTACGGCATGGAGGGCAGCGCCAATGATGAACGCCTGGAAGGGTACCGGGACGCCTTGGCCTCCGCCGGCATCGTTTACAATCCTGAATATGTAAAGAAAATAGATATAGAAATGAGGTTGAGCGGAAACGACCGTTTTGAGCCAGACCGCCAGGGCGGCTATGAGAATATGCAGAGCTTGCTCGCTCTGGAGGAACCGCCGACGGCGGTTTTCGCGGGGAATGATTACCAGGCGATCGGGGCGATGCAGGCGATCAGGGATGCGGGGCTTAAGGTTCCCGATGATATTTCGGTTGCCGGGTTTGATGATCTTAAGTTTTCCTCGCTTCTGGAAACGCCGCTTACCACGATGCGGCAGCCTAAAAAAGAAACAGGATTAAAGGCGTTTGAAATTCTGCTGGACAAAGCCAGAAGAAAAGACCACGAAAAAACGATAAAGGTTGTACTGGATACGGAAATCGTCATCCGCAAATCATGTTCTGAAAGAAAATAATTTTTTTATCTTGTTGGTACAAGATAGATACAAGTCACACAATAATAAAAAAAGAGGGCTATAATGAAAGCAGTTGTATTATCGGCCGATTGGTCACCGAAACCGGATTTCAAGCTTGGGAGCAAGGATATTGAGGGCAAACTGACATATCTCGGCAGTCGGGTATGGAGGAATCCGCAACTTTCGATTGAGGATGTAAAAACTCCGCAAATAGGTGATGATGAGGTATTGATCGAAGTCAAAGCCTGCGGAATTTGCGGCAGCGATGTTCACATGGCGCAGCCGGATGCTGACGGCTACATTTATTATCCGGGGTTGACAGCCTTCCCGGTGGTGCTGGGGCATGAGTTTTCCGGGATAGTCGTAGAGGCCGGAGCCAAAGCGATCGACAAACGCACCGGTAAAAGGTATCAGGGCGGCGAAGCGGTTTGCGCCGAAGAAATGTTCTGGTGTTCTTACTGCCGTCCTTGCGCGGACGGTTATCCGAATCACTGTGAAGCGCTTCAGGAAATCGGCTTCAGCGTGGACGGGGCGTTTACCAAGTATGTGGTGGTCAACGCCAGGTATCTGTGGAATCTTGAGTCTCTGAAGAAAATTTACACGACAGAAGAAGACTTGTTTACGGCCGGAAGCCTGGTCGAACCGACTTCAGTAGCTTATAACGCGGTAATCGAACGCGGCGGCGGCATCCGGGTCGGCGATAATGTGGTTATCCTGGGCGGCGGGCCGATCGGAGCGGCGGCGGCGGCGATTTTGAGAAGAGCCGGAGCTTCAAACGTAATTCTTTCCGAAACCCAGCGCGAACGGGCTGAACTCGGCCTCAGGATGGGAGCCACCCATGTCGTAAATCCCGAAAAGGAAGATTTCGCGCAAAGAGTTCTGGAAATAACCGATGGTATGGGAGCTGATCTTTATCTTGAGGCTACCGGCCTGCCGCATATTGTTTTTCCGGATATCGAAAAAGCGATATGGGAAGGCAAAGCGCTTAATTCGACAGTGGTCATCGTTGCGCGTGCTGATGCGAAAATCCCGGCGACAGGTGAAGTTTTCCAGGTAAAAAGAGCATCTATTGTCGGAGCCCAGGGCCATTCCGGACACGGGACTTTCCCGCGCGTGATCTCAGCAATGGCGGCCGGTATGGATATGACCCCGCTGTGTACGAAGAAAATTTCCCTCAAGGAAGTTCCCGAAAATATTGTCATACTTCGGGAAGACCGGAAGGAATGTAAAATAACCGCTTTAATGTGAGGATTAAAAAATGACACGAAAAGTAAAAGCCGCGGTAATGGTTAAACCTGGGGAAATCGCAATACAGGATTTCCCTTATCCAGAGCTTAAAGACGACCGCGCAATGATCATGAAGATGGAAATGTCCGGGGTTTGCGGCACCGACAAACACACGTTTGAAGGACGAAGCAAACAATACGCCGGCACCTCCGCCGAAACGGATACGCCGTTCCCGATCATCCCCGGCCATGAAAACGTCGGCGTAGTTGCCGAAATCGGTTCCAAAGCTGCGCAGGAAATGGAATTCTACGGGAAAAAGTTAAAAGTCGGCGACCGGGTAACGATGTCTCCGGACATGGTCTGCGGTAAATGCTGGTACTGCCGGAATACTTTCGGCTATCCGTGGTGCGAACACATGAAAGCCTACGGCAACGCTTTCCCGTCGACGCAGGCGCCGTATCTTTTCGGCGGCTGGGCCGAATACATGTATATCCTGCCGGACACGTTTGTTTATAAGATCCCGGATGACATGCCGCCGGAAGTCGGAGTGCTTTCCGAACTGTTTACGGTAAGCTTCGCGGTTGACCGCGCGAAAGAAGCCTATTCGCTGGCTAATGAAGGTTTCGGCGTCGCTGATACCGTCGTTATCCAGGGCGTCGGCCCGATGGGGCTGGCCAGCCTGGTCAAAAGCAGAATTCTCGGAGCCGGCGACATTATCGCGGTCGACCGTTCCGATTTCCGTTTGGATATGGCGCAAGAGTTCACTGCTGATTACGCGTTGAATATCGACAAGACCAGCCGGGAAGAACGGATCGCGAAAGTTATGGAGCTGACGCATGGCCGCGGCGCCGATGTGGTAGTGGAATGCACCGGCTCACCGCATGCTGTGATCGAGGGGCTGGATATGCTGCGTAAAGGCGGCACTTACATCGAGGCCGGGAATTTTGTGGATACCGGGACAACCGAAATCAATATCAACCGCCATCTTTGCGCCAAGAACGTAAGGCTGTTTGGCGTGACCAATCATCCGTTCACCCATTACGGACAAAGTGTGAAGCTGATGGAAAAA
>JBAYCO010000026.1:0-16318 GCA_041668685.1 Victivallaceae bacterium
AGCCTGGGTTTTTCCTGGGATTTGTACGGGATAATAAAATTGTTATGGCATCTGTCGCAACTTCCTGACTTACCGGCCAAATGCCCCGGCAAACGATATTTCTGGCCGCAATACTCACACCAGAAAAGTATCCTGTCCTCAGGGGCGGTTCCGGCTTTTGCCAAAGATGATATCTGTGATTTATCGGGAACAACGTTTTTTGCGCCGCATTCACCGCATTTAACGGTAACGCCGATCAGTTTACGCAGTTTTCTTATTTTTTTGCCGCAGTATTTACAGGGAAAGACAATGGTCTTGTTAACAACCGGTTCTTTCTGGGATTCGCCGGGAATGAACATGTAGTTATGGCACTTAAAGCAAACGCCGGTTTTTCCGGCCAATTCCTTGGGCAAGCTATATTTCTGACCGCATTCAGAACACCAGAAAACAACTCTTTCTTCAGACTTAGAGTCAGGTTTTGACAAATTTTCTTCTGAATTGTTTTCCGGTTTTGCAGTGTTATCATCAACAGATGAACCGGATTCCTTATCGGGCATCAACATGTCTCCGTCAAATATTTAATGTGCCAGAAAAATAAAAGATATTATAACGGCAAATCCGGAAATTACAAATAATTGCCTTAATAAGAAATGTAACTTAAGCGTCTTGTTTTAGCACAAACACAACCAGTACGGAAAGTTGACTTTTACTTTGTTCAGTCTCAGCCGCAACGGCTAGTGTATAGTAATAAAGTAGTGCCGGGAGCAGCCTTGCTCCGGCATCCCAAATCAGTGATTTCAGTAAAATCTATAGTTGTTTGTCGCGGAGCAAGGCTGCTCTCGCAACTAAAACATCATGAAACATTACACTAGTTATTTTTTTCGGCGCCCATTTCATAATGTGCTTTAATCTCATTATCACTCAAAGCGCGATTATAAACCAGAAATTCATCAATTTTGCCCTTCAGAAAGTTATCCGGACGTCCATTCGAATTATTCCGATTTCGATTCCGGTTTTGATTCTGGTTCTGATTTTGATTCTGATTCTGATTGGAGTTATCGTCGCCGTCGTCAGCACCGCTGGAATTTCCGCCGCCGTTACCATTGCCGTTACCGGAACTACAACTGACATAGGTAATACCGGTTACTGCGAAACTATAACTGACATAGGTATTGTTTACGTAACTGCTGCCGCCTTCATTTGTTTTCCAGCGAATGCAACCGATCGCCAGGTTGGCGGGTTCTCTTTGTTTTTTCCCCGGTCCGTAATTTTTATAAGTTGAACTCAGTTTAGTTCCATTGATAAATAAATCCACCACCTGAGCGGCATTAACGATTTTGTTCCGGATAGCTATATGGGTCCACCTGTCATTTTCAAGTTTTACCGTATTACCGTTTTCATCTTCCGCACTGAAGAGTACACTGATTTCACCAATATCCATTTGAAATAATTTATTGGAACTGTTATCATTTCCCGTATCATCAAAGTACAACGCATACTGAGGATAACCGTTAGTTGAATTTCTCATGAAGCATTTGCCGAATATACCATCCCATTTGTTCAGCGAATCAAATTTTACCGAAACCATAATAGTGAAATCATCTTCACCTGCAAAGTTCAAATGTTCATTTTGCGGGAATTCAATATAAGTGCTTGCGCCATCGAGCTGCAAAGCGCCTTTGGCTTTAATCCAGCGTCCGCGTCCCCACTCATAATCGCCTTTTATCACGCCGTTATACTCGGAAGCATTGAAGCCGTCGGCTTCACAGCCATGGGCGGAGTTTATCAGGAATTCTCCTTCTTTTTCCTGAAAATTCAAATTTATCACACACGTGGGGTCGGTACTGCATTGTTTGTTGAACTGCAACCAGCGGGCAAAACGGGCGCGTTCGCGGCTTTCGGCAAAACCGGGCAGCAATATGGAAACAAGAACAGCAACTACAGCAACAGAGATGAGCAATTCAAGAACGGTGAAACGGTGTCGATTGCAATACATAATACACCTCCAAATATATTGGTGTACGCCAACCCGGATTTCGAATAAAAATATACTATACTGTTAAAAAAACAAAAAATCCATACCAAAGCTAAAATTTTATCAGTGTACTTGAATTGTACGTTCGAACGCCAATTTCGTTATATTTGTTTTAGGGAGCCCACGTCAAAGCAGCAGACTCGGTATTTTAACGCCGCGTTTCAAAGATACTCGGCGCCCATTTCATGATGCGCCCTGATCTCATTGTCGCTCAAGGCGCGGCGATAAATCAGGAACTCGTCTATTTTTCCCTTGAAAAAATTACTTAAGCGGCCTTTTTTGCTAGCCTTCCAGGATTTACCCGAGTTTTCTTTTACCAGCCAGCGGATACAGCCAAGTGCCAGACAAGCCGCGCAAGTGGTTTTATCGGAAACCCAGAAGTTAGTGCCCCGCGATTTAAGTTTAAAATCGTTGAAGAACACATTCACCTCCCGATCATTACCCACCACTTTGTTGCGCAAGGTCAACTGAAACCAGTTCTCAGTATCAAGCGTTATATTTTTCTGTCCCTCCTCGCTTGCGTCGTCAAAACCAATACAGGTCGAACCGACATCCACTTCAAACTGGCCGGAAGCCTGCCGGTCATTGTAAGCCGTACCGTCGAAATATAAATCGTATTGAGCGTAACCGTCCGGCGGAGAATACCAATAAGATTTTGAAAATACCCCGTCCCAGCGGCGCAAGCGGTCAAATTTCACCCACACCATAATGGTAAAATCATCAGTTATATCAAAATTAATGTACTTATACTCCGGAAATTCAACATAGGTGCTTGCGCCATCGAACTGCAGGGCTCTTTTCCCACGCCACCAACGCCCCTGCCCCCATTCGTAATCGCCTTTGACGACTCCGTTATATTCCGCGGCATTAAATCCTTCAGCCTCATGTCCCTTAGCCGAATTCACCAGGGTTTCGCCTTCCCCTTCCTGGAAATTCAAGTTAATTACACAGGCCGGATCGGTGCTGCATTGTTTGTTAAACTGCAGCCAGCGGACAAAACGGGCGCGGCGGCGGCTTTCAGAAAAGGCAGGCAAAAGCATCGCAAAGAGTATGGATATTATGACAACCGCGAGGAGTAATTCAATAATTGTAAAATAGCGCCGTTTATATGACATTGATCTGCTCCGAATATGGAAATTCCCGACAGTAAGCGGTCAAGCTTAATATTCCCTGCCGTAAAATACTATAATGTCAGAGAAACAAAAATCCACGGTCAATGGGATTTTATCAGCACATTTTTGAGATTTCTTAAAAAAATACCCCCGAATAAAAGATAAAAAAACAACTATAAACCTTCAAAATTACAGATGTTCGGCGCCCATTACATAATGGGCCATTATTTCGTTATCGGTCAGCGCCCGGCTGTAAACCAGGAACTCATCTATCTTACCTTTCAGGAAATTACCGGGCTTGCCGTTATTATCAGGAATCCCGTTTTTCAGCACCAGCCAGCGAATACAGCCGAGCGCCAGATTGGCTTCGCATTTATAGGTTTTGTAACCCTTAACGCTGATATGGTCGGACTTCAGTTTTATACCGTTGAGAAATAAATGTACTTCCTGTTTTTCGTCAACAACCCTGTTGCGCAATGTCAGGAGGAACCAGTTAAGGCTGTTGACGAAACCCCCTTCCGTATATGGGTTGACATCATCGAAATCCACCGATTCATTGCCGACGTCCAGCTCAAACTGCCCGGCCGCAAATTTAGGGCTGGACTTTGTACCTTTATAGTAAACCGCGTACTGGGCAAAGCCGCAGGTTGAATTCAGCATGTAACATTTTCCGAGAATGCCGTCCCAGTTATCCAGACGATCAAATTTCACCCAGATAAAAATAGTAAAATCGTCAGCGCCGTCAAAATTAATATGCCGGCTGTTTTCAAATTCAATATAGGTGCTCACGCCGTCCAACTGTATGGCTCTTTTTCCCTTCCACCAGCGGCCGTTTGTCCATTCATAATCTCCTCTTATGAACCCGTTGTAATCATCCGCATTAAAACCTTCGCCTTCATGGCCTTTGGCCGAATTTTTCAGAATACTGCCCTCGTTTTCCTGGAAATTCAAATTAATGATACAGGCGGGATCGGTACTGCATTGTTTGTTGAAATGCAGCCAGCGGACAAAACGGGCTTTAGCCCGGCTCTCGGAAAAACTGGGCAGAAGCATAGCTGAAAGAATTGAAATAATGGCTATGGCAACCAGCAATTCTATAATAGTAAAATGACGGCGCCTGTACAGCATAGGACCGGTTCCGAAATTATATTTATAACTCTTGTTAATAATATACACTCCAACAGCATATATTTCCAATAAATGGCGAAAATTTATTAGTGTGTTTGTTTATGTTTCGAGGCCTCGGCCTGAGGCTTGTCAACAGCCTTCAAAAGAACATGCGGATACTGGTGTTCGGGGATGGTTTCTTCGAGTTTTTTCAGTTTACTCTTTACCTCGACAGGCAATTCATTGTAGACGTCCGGCTCGGTAATTATGTATTTACACAGTATTTTGCCGTTCTGTTTATCATATATTTCCTCAATTCTTGAATACCGGTCATAGTCGCGATCCATGAAAAACACCGCTTCGGTAATCCATTCGACATAATAACAGACTTTCTCATCCGGCTGGACATGCTGCCGGGCACGTTCACAAAAGTATTTGACCGTCTTGTATTTATTCTGCGCCGGGTCTATCCAGACGTAATACACGCAGAAGAAAATTAAAATAACCGGCAATACGCCGATAAAGACTTTATCCGCCCGCCCCTTTTCCAGCAGCCTGCCCAGGAAATACAAATAAGCCAGCACAACAGCGGCGGCTATACAGCACAACACATACATATCGTTTATAAAATCGCTGACCTGCATCATGCCCATTCCGTCACGATAGGATATCCATTTAATTTCATCATCCACGACAAGCCGGCCGATATAACCGAGCGCCCCAAGACGGATAACAACCATGGCAAGCACCACAATTACAACGAGTACCGTCCAGCCCATACGCCATTTGGAAGTCAGTTTGAATTCCCGGTCAATAATCCATTGTATATAGCGTCCGGTCAGGATCGCGGCAGGAGCTAACAGGGGCAGCAGATAATCGCCGCGCTTGATCGCCGCGGCCGAAAAGAACAGAAACACCACCGCAAACCAGATCAGGAGATAATAAGTCGCCGGCCTCAGTTTCAAAAGTTTCCGGTAAAAACTTATAAAACCGAACGGTACAAATAACGACCAGGGAAGAGTAAAAGCAAAAAGTATCGGGAAATAATGGAAAAAACTCCGCCGTTTTCCACCGCAATAACTCATATCGATACCGGTAAAACGGCTGATGTTCTGGTTTAGGAAGAAATCATTGGCGAATTCGCCCTGGGTCCGCACAATTTCATAAGTGTACCAAGGAGCGTTGACCGCAAGGCCGATAAGAAGACCGCTGACCGGTTTCAATTCCCACAATATTTTCCAGTTGCGTTCCTTTATCACCAGAACAATGACCGTCAAGCCGACAAGAGCCACCGAAACCGGTCCTTTAACCATTACGCTCAAAGCCAGAATCAGGTAAAATAAATACAAACGCCAATTCGCTTTCATTTTTTCAAAATACCCGGTGTAGAGCAGATACATGGAGGCGGTGTAAAAAGCGCAAAGCACCATGTCAATGCGGGCAAGCCGGCCGAGGTTGATAAAACCGGCCATCGAGGCAAGCACATAACCCGCCAGAAAACCGCCCCGCCGCCCGTAAATCCGGATACCCAGCGAACAGGTCATCAAAACCGTCGCAAAGGCGGCCAGTACAGAGGGCAGTCTGACGCTGAACTCATTGACCCCGAAAAGCATGCCGCAAATCGAATAGAACCAGTAACACATAACCGGTTTTTCGGTATTGTGCGCGCCTTTGATGTTGAGGTAGAGCCAGTTTCCGCTTTTTAGCATCTGCCGGGCGACAATCGCGGCACGTCCTTCCTGCGCGGAATAAATCCCGTCCGACCACACGTTTATCGACAGAATTATCAAAGCGAAAAGCGCCAGCATCAGCCATTGAACCTTCGGCTGTTTGAAAAAATCCTTATATGACATAAGCTCCCTTAAGATTTAAATTTTATTTTTCTTTCCATTCCGAATACGGATTTTGGGATAAATACGAATTACGATAGCGGTAATCGCCTGAAACTTCCTCGCCGAGCCAATCCGGTTTTTCAAAAAAAGCGTCTTCGGAATTCAATTCTATTTCCGCCAGCGCCAGCCCGCAATTGCGCCCGGAAAATTCGTCAACAACCCAGTCGCCGCCTTTGTAATCAATGAAATAACGCGTTTTCTCCACTATTCGGCCGTCCGCAAAATCCCGCAACATAATTTCCGCGTCCTCACGCGGAATACGGTATTCGAATTCCGAACGGGAAATATTCCTGGTCGGACCTTTTACGGTTATCCAGCCGTCCGTACCGGAAACGCGCACCCGGACAGTGCACTTGTCCGATTCCGCAATATATCCCTGTCGCAACTCCAGCTTTTCAGGACAGCCGGAACGCCAGGAATCTCCTGATACCAGAAATTTGCGTTCTATTTCCATTGCCATAAATCAGAGGCTGCCTTTAGTTGAAAGAACGCCCTTTACACGCCGGTCCAGCGATACCGCCTGGTCAAGAGCTTTGGCGAAAGCCTTGAATATCGCCTCAAAAGCATGATGCGCTTCTTCTCCTTTCTGAAGATCGATATGCAGATTCATGCCGGATTTTGCGACAAGCGCCTGAAAAAACTCGTGAAACAGGCGGGTGTCCAGGTCTTTGATCATCGGAGCCGGAGGGAGGACGTCATAAACCAGACAGGGGCGCCCCGACAAATCCAGCACCACCTGCGCCAGAGCTTCATCCATCGGCAGCAGGCAGGAACCGTAGCGTCGAATGCCCTTTTTATCGCCAAGCGCTTCCAGGACAGCCTCGCCGATAACCAGCCCAAGGTCTTCCATGGTGTGATGATAATCGACCTGCGTATCCCCGGTCGCTTTAACTTCCAGGTCGAAAAAACCGTGCCTGGCGAAAAGTTCAAGCATATGGTCCATAAACGGGATCCCGCTGTCAATAACGCTTTCACCCGAACCGTCAAGGTCCAGTTTTACCCGGATATCGGTTTCACGGGTCTTACGGCTTATATCGGCAATCCGTTGTTCTGACATATTTTCACTCCGTTATTAGATATTTTCATCAGATTAATGTATATTGAAATAAACAAATTGCTAATTATTTTTTCAAAATATTAAAAGGCGGCAGGATATTGAACAAAAAAATACCTCTCCGGTTAAAAATCGATATTATCATCGACAATTACGGCAAACCCGCATTTTACATACCATTCCTTACAATCGGGATAATAAGCAGTATAATTTTTATTCGTTCCTGTGGAGCAGCGGGCGGTTTAATTGGAGCGGTCCTGGGACTGTTCTGGGGCATTATAATAGCGCGTCTGGCCGCCCCCGCAATCGGACATTGGTTCGGCGACCTCTTTTACGCGCCAAGGGAATACCTGAAAACCGCTCCCAATATAATGTCCCCAATCAAAGGCATGATCGCCAGGGAGGAATATGACGAAGCAATTGAGAAATTGAACGAACTGCTCACGGAAAAACCGTTCAGCCCCGAACCTTACTCCATGTTGGTTGAACTTTACGCCAATGAACTCAATGATTATATCCGCGCCATGGAAATGATCGAAGATTATTTCAAACAGGAAAAAGTTTATCCTTTTGAGGAAAATACCGATATGCTGTTGCTTTACGCGGACATCTGCCAGGAACACAATTACCTGAAAAAAGCCCAAAACCTGCTTAAACAGGAAGTCACCCGCAAAGGCTACCCGGAAATAAAACGCAAAGCCCTCGCAACCCGGCTGGAAACAGTAAGAGTGAGTTGTGAGTTGTGAGTTGTGAGTTGTGAGTTGTGAGTTGTGAGTTGTGAGTTGTGAGTTGTGAGTTGTGAGTTGCCGGTCTGACGACCGGCGCTCCCGGCAATACCCGCCTTCAACAAAATTCTAAATTTAAAAAAATGATTCTGTCAAAAATGATTCTGTCAGAAAAAAATGAGTTGTGAGTTGCCGGTCTGACGACCGGCACTCCCGGCATAGTGTTCCCATCTATATACAATTCGTAATTATTCTTCTATAAGTTCGCTGAATTTGTTTATTACGACTGCAAGGTTTTCACCAAGTTCGGCGCTTACCGGGATTATGTCGATCAGTTCGCTGGATAATTCCTCTTTCAGAAGCTCAAGGTTTTCGGCGCTCTCCGGCAGATCCATTTTGTTGGCAATGATAACCGCGGGACGTTTAGACAGGCCTTTCATGTAGAGTTCGAGCTCATCCTGAAGATGCCGGAAATCTTCCCATGGCGTCCTGCCGTCAACCCCGGCCATATCCAGGACAAAAGCCAGCGCATGGGTGCGCTCGATATGTTTCAGGAAAGAATGCCCCAGTCCGACATTATCGTGGGCGCCGTCAATCAGGCCGGGAATATCCGCCACCGTCAAACGCTTGAAATCAGGCAGTTCAACCACCCCGACCACCGGATGCAAAGTGGTAAACGGATAGGGAGCGACTTTCGGGCGGGCGGATGAAATTTTTCTCAGCAAAGTTGATTTGCCGGCATTGGGAAAACCGACGAAACCGACATCCGCCATCGTCTTCAGTTCCAGAACAATCAGGCGTTCTTCTCCCGGATACCCCGCTTCGCACGTCATCGGCACGCGATTACGGTTAGTAACAAAACGGGCGTTGCCGCGGCCGCCGTCGCCGCCTTTGGCGACAACAAAATCGATATCCGGCTGATCCAGATCGACTATCAGTTCCCCCGTATCAGCATCGGTAACGACAGTTCCAACCGGAACATTTAAAATAACGTCGTTCCGCCGCCGCCCGTGCATATTTTTCCCTTTCCCATGCGGGCCGCGCTCCCCGGCATAATGCCGGTTATAGACGAAAGCCACCAGGCTTTGTTCGCCGGTACAGGAGCGCAAAATCACACTGCCCCCGCCGCCGCCGTCGCCGCCGTCAGGACCGCCTTTCGGGACAAATTTTTCACGGCGAAAACTGCAACAGCCATTACCGCCGTCGCCGCCTTTTACCATAATTGTCGCTTTATCTACAAACATCTTCCAGTTATCAGTTACCAGTTATCAGTTATCAATTTTCAATTGTTAGTGACCGGCGCTCCCGGATTTTTAATAATTCTTAAATACAAAAAACGTCCAGTTTCGAAACCGGACGTTTTCAGCGCAAATATTTTTACCAGCCAAACAGCTTATGCGTTCGCGGGAATGATATTAACTTTCTTTTTAGCGCTTTTCTGGAATTGAACTTCTCCGTCGCAAAGCGCGAACAAAGTAAAATCTCTGCCGCAACCAACGTTTTTGCCGGGATGGAATTTGGTTCCGCGCTGCCGCACGATAATGCTGCCGGCAGTTACTTTTTCGCCGCCGAATGCCTTGACTCCCAGATACTGCGGATTGCTGTCACGGCCGTTTCTACTGCTTGACTGACCTTTCTTATGTGCCATGATATCGCCTCATTATTTAAATTTATTATATTATTTCAGTTCAAAAAGCTGTCTACATAAACAAACAGAATAAGGAATATACCCGTTTATTCCATAATATCAAGTTTAATTAGCAAGAAAAAAACATTTTTTCAGTTAACAGTTATCAGTTGAAGCAAAGTTGGTTCACAGGATCATTTTTTTGACTTTGGGCGGTCGCGTCAAACGAAACCGTCAAAGGAAACGGTATCACTCATTCGGTAATTCCTGCCCATCTAATCATAGTATTGTATATCGGAGTCAAATACCACCAAGGGTTAATATTCCCTTGAGGCTTTGCGTACATATATCCCCCCTTCCATTCTTTGGCCATGGCATCCATATAGGTTCCGATATAAATTACTTTACGACGTTTGTCATTAGAAGCAATTACCGCAGAGGATCCGTCTCCCCAGTTTGCGATAACACGCCCCCAGGCTTTCCTGCGTATTTGCTGTGAAGAAAATTCACCAAAAAACTTAAATTTCTCCAGTTCAGGATTACCTAACAAGGGATTGTTGAAAATGATTGTTTGTTGCAATTTGTTTTTTGTCGCCTTATCAAATACAACGGGACAAATATCGCTCAATGATAACATTTCCTTGTCCGCATCCTGAATGTTTTCCTGCAAAATCAAACCAATGCCTTTCTCCGTTACCAAAGTACTGATATCAGGCAAATATTTGCTCAACGATTCCCCTGCCTTGAACGATCTGATCCATAAAACCACATTCTTTTCCTCCCTGCTTAAGGCATCTGCCCGCTTAACAGCCTCCGACAAACTCTTATTCCCCTCAACAGTTGTGCCCGGATATTGAAATCCCAGAACGGAAATCAGGTTATCAAATTTTTTATTGGAGGCCCTGACGTTACTTTGCAGGCTGCAATACACGACATGCACCTTGGGAGGAAAAACACGCAGTTGAACATTTCCCGAAAAAATGCCTTTCTTAGAATTAAAATCACACTTAATGCTTACGTCACGGGTTTCCCAGGGATACTTCAGCTTAAGATCGGCAACTTTACACTCGAACAAAACATTTTCAGTTTTTCCCGGCGCAATGGTTAAATCACAATTATTCCTGCTGATTGATATACCGCTTGCTTTTGGCGGCTTTATCAGCAAAGTCCCGGATATGGCTGTATTATAATTATTTTTCACCTTAAGTTTCAGACGCTTGACAGTCTTGGAATTATCCACCCAGCATTGAGTTAAAGAAAATTCAACCGGATTCCCGACAACTATCTGTAAAGGAAATGCCGGAATCTCATCATCATCCTGTTTAAAAACCGGAGTTATGGCATAACGCCCCATGGGCGCACCCTTTGGAATCTGCACGTCAAATTCAAAAACCTTTTTTTCTCCAATGGCTAGATTCACGTCACGTGTCTCTATATTGCCGGTCCATTTTTCAGGAATTAACATTCTGATCGAACCTTTCATCTGGGAAGGACAAAGGTTCTCGACCGTCATGGCAATCCTGCATTTTTCTCCTTGAATTACATTTCTGTTTCGAGCGCTTAACTCAACTTTTGGAAACAGCGGCCCGCCAATAACAACCATACTCCACGCCTTAAGCTTCGGAATGGTGAACCTTACAATTTTTTTATCCATTGTAAACGGCAGGTTTGACACTTCGCCGGTATCCGGTGAAAGCAGGGTTACGCGCCGGTTGTTTGGCAGTTTTATTTTGGACACGTCCACTTCTACCGGCAGGTTTTTTCTTTCTTCATTCTCTTTCAGGTTTAACAAATGAACGACTAATTCGGTTTTCCCGGAATTCAAAACTCGTTTATTCACAATGCTTTTTATTGATTTCTTTGAGGATGGGCCGAGTTCTTTGGCTGCCGGGTTTAATACCACTCTAATCAAATATTCCCCGCTCCAGCCCAAATTTTCCTGGCAGGTCAGATTATCATAGTCTTTTACTCCGACTTTCATCGAGGCGGAACGATGCAGATTACAGTTCCTGTCTATGCCGATATACAGGTAAGAACTATCGCCGCCATTATTATTGGTAATGCATATTTCATTTTTACCAGAATGCAGACTTGATAGTTTGATCGGCGCTTCAATCCAGGCTAAACGGTTGCCGTTGGACTCAAGATTAGCAATTTGCCGCCAGGGAATAGTATAACTATCGCTATTGACCGTAACATTAACGCAGGCATTTGCCGTGGCGGGTCCGTGGTTTGCCGCCGCAATCCTTATGATGGCGCTTTGAACTTTATCCAAACTGGGAATATACAATGTTTTGACGGCTTGGTCTCTATAAGAATGATAGCTGATCGCCGGGATAAAGGGCAAGCGGCTTTCTGAATAATGGTCGTCTTTTATTACTGTCTCCCTGTTGCCGAAAGGCGCCGACTGAACAATATCCTGAGGTACATTCACATCCACATAGTCGCCATAGGTATAATCAGCGAATCGCTGAACGAACGAGGCATATTGAGCGGAAGGAAAATTTTTAAAATATCTGCTGGCTTTATCGATCACAGCTGTAGCAAAATAACAATTTTTCCAGAACTCGGAATCCGGCGTGCCATAAGTCACTTCCCAAAGCGGAATGCCGTAAAGGGTTTCGGTAAAAGAACGCAGCTTATTGTGATAGTCCTGCCATTGTATTTCCAAAGGGTCTTTTTTATTTATTGAATATTCCATAAGAAAACATACGTTTTCAAAAAACTGTTCCGACAATATCGGACCGGCAAACCTGGTGGCGCAAAAAACAATTTCAGGATTGATCTCCCGTACTCCTGACGACGCCTTTTTCAGTAATTCAGTCAGGGCGCGGTCCCCGTCAACTTCTTTTGAACCGGAGGGCTGCTCAAAATCATCGAAAAACAACCCGTCAAAGCCCAATCTGGCAGAAAACTGCATTTGCCCGATAATATGGTTCTGCCAACCTGAATTGTGATGCGCCATTTCACGCACATCCCCATAGTTAAGCGCCGCGCGTCCATCACTTTTTCGATAAGCCCACTCTTCAGAATGCGGAAATAACGGATAAGCGGCAGCCAACAATGACGAATCGTTAAAACCAACTGCTCGAATTCCCCTGTTGCGGCAATCATCAATAAGCTGCGCGGTCTCATCAAGTATCGGTTCATGAAATCCGAACGGAGACCACCAATAAAAGAGAAAACCCTTAGCGTAACTCGGAGTAGCGGCTATTTCCTCCTGAAACCGTTCTTTCGTTAAACCCTTCGTAATAACATTTTCCTGAACATTCAAGTAATTAAAAATCACTTGTTTAGCCCAACGCGGAAATTTCACCGCAGTCAAAAAGCCCTTAGCCTTGGCCAAAGAACAATCCGTTTTATAGATCAACTCATAAACCTGATCAAAGTTCTTCTCTTCTGAAAGCTGCTGCGCGGCGGTTTTGAGGGTAGACTCAGCCGCCTCAAGAGAGTTTTTTGCGATCAAGGATACAAATCCGTGCGTACTTGCGGCACGGATTGCTTGCTTTATTTTCAATAATTCCAGCTTTTGCTGAGTAATTTTCGTTACGATATCCTCTTTTTTTTTTAGCTCCCGTTCTCTCTCCATATTCAGCTTTTGATTCTTGTCAAACTTTACAAAATTTATGTCATCAACCCAAATGGAGCAATCATTATCAGAAGCCGAATTTCCCTGAATAAAGAGTTTTACAAATCCGCTTTCGGGAACAAATTTCATTTCAAACTTTTTCCATTTCCCGGTGACTTTCACATAATGCATGGGAGTTCCTCCCAGATACTCCGCTTTTTCGTTCTCAAACACCACGCTCAACCCCCAGCCCCCAGGCTGGCCTTTTAAATAAGCGCTAAAAACATATGGCTGTCCGGCAGTCACCTTAATGACACGGGAAAACACTCTTGTCATGGCTTTTTGTTTACTGGTTAATTTTACACAGTTTTTCCCGCTGTGCGGAGATTCATTACTCAAAACAGCCTTGCTGTCACCGTCATTCCAGAAAGTCCAGTTATCAGGAACCGCGCTACCACCTTTTTGTATCTCAAAGCTCGAATTTGGCGCAATATTCGATTCTGCGCTGTTCTCATTAAGTTCTATCGCTGATATTCTATTGCAAAAACACAAAGCCAATACAGAAAACATTGCAGCTGCGAACATATTGCGCAACTGTCTAATGTTTAAAATATTTCTCATTTTCTGTCCTCCATTTAATCGTTTTATGACTCAAAGCCTTATCTATACTACTTGGCCCTATTCCATATTGAACTATCCTCCATATCATTACGTTTTTCAGTTTTAACATGTCCATCGAGAAAAAGTGCATTCGCGGAATTAAGATGCCGGTACCCTACGGCTCTATCTGCATTTCTGAAACTGTAGCCGACCGCGCACGAGAATTTTCCGTCACCATTTATGTTTCCCCAGCCGTCACAAACAATGAACGTTCCGCCCGGCTGCTTTATTGAGCCCAACTTTTGCCAACCAATGTTAGTATCCCATTCCCACATATACCCTTCCTTGGTAAGTCCCTGATAGTTATACCCGTAGGGTCCCCAAAAACTGAAAGGCCCTGTTGGATCTCCGCCGGAATCAACTCCTTCGTTGGCTCTTTTTCCGTCCACCTCGGTGGTTGAAGACGGACATATCATCAGGTTCTTATTAACATATGGCTCGATTGCGTCATACCAATAAACTGATGTGGTGGAGGCTAAAAGACAGAATTTAGGTATGAATCCATCATAGTTGTCAGCATAAAACGAAAAAGCAAGCCCAACCTGTTTCAGGTTGTTTGCACAACTGATTGTCCTTGCCTTGGTTCTGGCTTTACTCAATGCCGGCAGCAACATTCCCGCAAGGATCGCTATGATAGCGATCACGACGAGGAGCTCTATGAGTGTAAAAACCCTAAGCGTCAACACGTTCTTATTTGCCGGTTTTCCCTTATTAACTAAGTCCGCGTCCCCCGCAGGGGTTCCAACATGTTTTTCTTTTAAACAGTTTTTCATTGTCCCATGACTCCATTTTTTATGTTCATTGTCAGTTTCGTTACCATAAATCAACATCATACATACCCCCTTTTTATAATCGGCGTATTATTGTGAGCACACGTTCGATTGACTCATTTGAAAACGATATGTTCTTATTCATTGTGTTTCTCCCTGGGATGAGGTTCTCACATAAAGCTTATGCGGCACAATGGTTTGAATATCACATTCAGCCCCTTCCATTATGCACAGAAGTTTTTCTGCCGCACAAGCCCCAATTTTATCCGGAAAAATCTCTACCGAGGAAATGGGAGGGTTCGAGTAATGAACGAAAGATGAATTATTACATCCGACAATTCCGATATCCTTTGAAACGGATAATCCCAACACGTGGATGCTTTTTATCGTCCGCAAGGCCATCAGATCGTCTTCGCAGACCAGGGAATCAGCGCCGTTTTTCAGCAGCGATTCAGTATAATCCTTTTCAACGTTTTCCGAACGGTCATGTATGGATATCAAGTTCCGGTGAACTTGCAGACCATGATTTCGCACCTCAGTTTTATATCCCGCCAAGCGATCTTTGGTTAATGTTTGCTCTTTACTAAAACCGACAAACGCCGGTTTCCGGAACCCCGCTTCAAAAAGGTGCCGGGTCATAAGACGGCCGATTCCCACATTGTCACTGTCGACATAATGAATGTTCGGGGCGCTTGGACGTCCAACTACCACCACAGGAATCCTTTTTTTCTGGAACTCACGAAGACGCATGTCGCTTGAATGCGGATCTGTGACTATGATACCATCAAGCGGCTTTGGGTCAGACGCCTGGTGCGTAAAATTCTCGTTTTCGGAGAGCAGAACCAGCAACACCCCTTTTTTCTGAAGAATACTTTTTACACCGGCAATCAACTGCGCCACAAATGGGCTTTCAATCATTCCCTGATTCTCAGGCAGGAACATTCCCACCGAAGAATTAAGCTTCTGTTCGGGAAGCTTTTTAGCCACATACGTCCCCTTCCTGGGGATACACACAAGGGCGCCTCTTTGTTCCAAAGACCTTATCGCCTGCCTGACGGTTATCTGGCTGACATTATAACGCCTGCATAACTCCCTTTCGGAGGGAAACAAGCTTTCCGGCTCCAGTTTGCCGTCCAGCACTTGCTTTTCAAACAATTCCCTGAGTTGCACGTGAAGCGGCGTTGATTTGGCTCTGTCTATTGTTTTTAACATAAATTATCCATATATTCATTTTTATGCCATCTGCTTATAAGCAGCTAAACTGATTATATATGATGATGTCAAAAAAATCAAGTCAGATTCAGCAAAAAGCGATAAAGAATCATAGAAGCTATTGGAAGTAGTGTTGTCCTTCGTCCCCTGAACAGTCAGTATTTTCGCTGTCTGCTTACGAATTTCCCAAACGCACCGTTGATGGTTTCCGCAGCCGGTATTTTATATTACGGCAGCGCAAACGTCCGGCTTCGGCTGCCGCCTTGTGGATCATCTCCGGGCTTATGTCCTTGGAACGGTCCAGACTGCGAACCGAACTGCTCACCCGGCAAATCCAGGCCTGGTCGTGGCTCAGGTGATTCAATGCCTGTTCCAGCATTTCCACTTCTGCCTCACGCTGCGGAATAATAATATCGGCGGCATTCAGGTTTGCCATAAGTTCGGATTCCGCGACGCCGTCAGCCTGCAACAGGCATTTTATGTCAGGATTCAGGCTGCGAGCGCAATCGATGACCTTTTTGGTTTCGGGATAAGTCCCGGCCGCGACAACCAGCAGACGGGCCCGTTCAATGCCTGA
>JBAYCO010000027.1:0-16289 GCA_041668685.1 Victivallaceae bacterium
AGCAAGCCGTTCCAACTGCTTGCACAAATCATCCCTGGCCGCCTGTGATTTATTTATCGCCAACAACCTTTCTACGTGTCTTTTTATATCAGGAATATTATTTGACACCAGTATTTCCGGGAGTTGCAGGTATGAATAAAGCGGACGGTAACTATACATCCGGCAAAGTTTCAGGTTTTCTTTCAGCTTTGCGGGATCATTCTCTATATAGGCAAGCAGGGATTTCAAATAATACCTGGCGCCGACAGCAACCCGGTTATCCGTCTTTACGGAATCCAGGAGTTTTTTTACGGCTACGGCGTTTTTCTTTTCGGTATATATCTCCGCCAGAGAAAGGATGGCGTTGAGATTATCCGGAAACTGCTCATGAAGTTTCTTATATTCCGCTTCCGCTATTTTATTTTTGCCGTATCGCAAGTTATAATTCGCAAAAACAGTTGAAGCTTCTATGGAGCGGCCGGAAGAAATTTCCGCGGCTTTCTTATAAAATTCGCCCCCTTCTTTGATCTTGTTTTGCACAATATCACAATGACCGAGACCAAGCAGGGCATTTGTCCTGATATCCTCATCCGGATCGTTTTTCAAGGAGGCAAAAAGCTCAGACGCTTCTTTCGTTTTACCGTCGCTAAAAAGAATGTCGGCCTGGAGCAACATGACTTTTGAAGGGTGCGGGCGTCTTTTAAGTAAATCTTCCAGCAGTTTTTTGGTTTCGTTGAGCGGGCTCCGCATATAGCTTGACCTGGTTAAAGCGTAGAGTTCAAAATCAGACAAGCCTGAGGCATCGCTATGGCCGAGCTGCTTAATAACCACGCCATACTGATGGGTTTTAAGCAAAGAATTAATATAGGCTTCCTGAAGTTCTTTTGAAAGCGGATTCAACCTCGCGGCATTTCTCCAGTACCACACCGCCACCAAAGGTCTTTTTTCCTTTTCCGCTATTTCAGCTAAAGCTTCGTATGCGGTTTCATTCGCTTTGTCTCGTTTAACGACTTCAAGGAAGTTCTTTTTGGCTTTTTCCAAGTCTCCCTGTGCCATAGCCGTCCGGGCGGCATTAAGGTAATCCGCCACAGACTGATGGATAAATACGAAGTAAACCAGAGCCCCGAATGCCAGGAGAGTACAGACTGAGCATAGTATTATTATTAATTTCTTCATTAATTTGCACTTCAGGTTTTAGTTACGTTTTGAATGTAATAGCGCGGAACGCGAAGAAAAAAGAAATTTATGCAACTTTTTTATTCTTTTTAACTCCGGCGGCTCCGGCAACGCCTAAACCTATCAAAGCGCTTATAATGACACCGGGCAATGGCTGCCCGGCAGGAGCATTTTCAGTGGGTTCTATCGCAACCACCATTTCGGTGTAATCAGTTCCCTGCCATATGGAATCGCCTTCCAGGCCTACTACCATATTGCCTTCGGCGGTATCCCCAAGATACGTTGCCCTCTGCATACCCCAGGTATTAAGCGACGACACACTGTAAGAAGTACCGACATCGGTAGTCAGCCAGGTACCGACATAAGTCCCGGCTTCAAATTGGCCTATATACGCCGAACCGGTATCGTCAAACGTTACAGTCTGCTGTTCAAGAATCGACCCGGTAAAGGGATTATAGGTAAAATAACCAAACGCGCTGTAGTTTTCGGAATAAAGCTTAGTAATGGTCAGCCCGACTGTCTCATTCACCCTTACATTCGGCCCGCCGCTGTTCCAGTCAAGCGTAATCGGTTTGCCATACCAGCCGTGAGTGGGTTCAGCATTAACGCTGAAAACCAAAGCAACCATCGCCAGGACACCTAAAAATAGTTTGCCTGCCATCTTTTTACCTCAATTTTTATTAAAAGAATACAAACACCCATTTATATTATATCGTCAAGTCAGTAAAAAGTCAAATTCTAAAATGAGAACCTCTAAAAAGCAGTCCCGCCTCGCTGCTCAATTACCAATATTTTGTTTGTTTGTAACTTTACTAAACGAACATATTGCTGTATATTCCGGCTATGAAAAAGACGCTTTCACATCTTCCCGGCAATAAACGGAACGAATTGAAACATATTGTTTCAACCATCCGCCGCCTGTGCAATGACGTGGAAATGATAATCCTTTTCGGCTCCTACGCCAGAGGCGACTATAAAGAAGAAGCCGATCTCAAGCCGGACAGAAAATCCGGGGATAAATCCGACTATGACATTCTTGTTGTCACCAGGGAAAAGGCCAGTGCCGTAAACCTCGACCTTTGGCGGAAAATCACCCAAGAGTGCGAGAGCGCCGGATTGAGCGCCTACGTGCGGATCATAACTCACGATATCCAGGAGTTGAATATCAAACTTGCCGAAGGCCAGTATTTCTATTCGGATATCAGGAAAGAAGGCTGCCTGCTTTACGATTCTGGAAATTTCAAGCTCGCGCGGAAACGCAAACTTAAACCTGAAGAACGAAAACGAATTGCCCTGGATTATTTTGAACAATGGTTTGAAAGCGCGGAAACATTTTATGAGAATTATGAGCATAATATCAGCAAAGACAATAAAAGAAAGTATTTAAACAATGCTGCTTTTAATCTTCATCAGGTTGCAGAACATTCTTATAAAACCGTTTTGCTGGTTTTCACCAATTACACTCCCAGTGAGCATCTTCTCGGACTGCTGGGGAGAATGGCCTCAAAACACAATTCCGCGTTCAAAGATATTTTTCCGCAAGAAACACGGGAGGAACAAAGATTGTTTGACTTATTGGAATACGCCTACATCGGAGCCCGGTATGACCCCGCATACGGAATAACCAGAGAAGAACTGGAATATCTAGCTGAACGGGTAAAACCTTTATTAGACCTGACGAAAAAAATCTGCAAGGCAAAAATCGATAGTTTTACAGAACGTATTGATAAGCCTCTTCTTTAACATTTTAGAACTTAATCGACTGCGCCGGATCTTAAGTAGGCCAGCTTTCGATGAAAGCGGCAACGAGCAACATTATGCGGCCTGACAACGTTTCATGTCGCCGGTCTCATCGAGACGCGGCGCTACTTCAGGCCGGAACTTCTGCACTTTGTGCCGCAAACCTTGAAAAATCAGAATCCTTTCGCCGTCAAGTTTCAATCCGGTCGAAGCCGGTCAGGGGCCGGAGTACTTCCGGTATGATCACGGTACCGTCTTCAAGCTGATTATTTTCCAGAATGGCAATCGCCACCCGGTCAGTTACCGCTGTGGCGCTGATCGTATGGACGAATTGATTTTTGCCGTCCTCGTCCCTGTAACGGATATTCAGGCGGCGGCTCTGGAAATCGGTAAGATTAGTGTTCGAGGTGATTTCACGATAAGAGTTGAAACCGGCGAACCAGGCTTCGATGTCGTATTTTTTGTAACCGGGAGCCCCCATGTCGCCGACACAGACGTTAACTATGCGGTAAGGCAGGCCAAGCTGTTTTGCCAGATATTCTTCATTCGCCAAACATTCTTCATGGTATTTCTGGGAATCTTCCGGTTTACAGAAGATGATCTGTTCGACTTTATGGAACTGGTGAACCCGGAAAATACCTCTGGCGGCTTTGCCGTAACTGCCCGCTTCCGTGCGAAAGCAGGGAGTAAATGAACAATATTTCAACGGCAGTTCGCCGGAATTCAGGATTTCGTCGGCATGATAGCCGACCAAAGTCTGCTCGGAAGTCCCGATCAGGGCAAGATCCTGTCCCTGAAGCGCATAGGTCTGGTCTGCAAAAAAGGGCAGATAACCGGTACCGAAAAGAGTGCGTTCCTTGGCCACGCAGGGCGTAAAAAACGACGTAAAACCACGTTTGATCAGCTCATTCTGGACCCAGAAAAACAAAGCGTTGCAAAGTTGAGCCCCCTTGCCTTTCCAATAATAAAACCCGGCCTGGGCGACTTTCGCGCCGCGCTGCGTATCGATAATATCCAGAAGTTCACCGAGTTCCTGATGATCACGCGCTTTGAAATCAAATTCAGGGAGCGTTCCCTCTTTTCGCAATTCCAGGTTTGCTTCGTCCGTTTCCCCTTCCGGCACATCATCAGCCAACAGGTTAGGCAGCCAGCCCATTTTATCAGTAAAAGCGGCGCTGACTTCATTCTGCTCGTTTTCGAGCCCGGCAAGGGTTTCCTTGATTTCCTTAACCTGTTCGCGCGCGGCGGGATTATCCCGGCATTCCTTGCTCAGGCGGTTGCGCTCCGCCCTCAAATGTTCGACTTTTTGAGTAAGTTCGCGGTTTTTGAGGTCAAGCGCGATAATAGCGTCAACATCGACATCGCTGCCGCGCCGCTTGCAGGCATTTTTAATCAGTTCAGGGGTTTCTCTGAGAACTTTTATATCGATCATTTTTTACTCCTTTAGAAAGACGGCATGGGAAAGCAATTGGCGAAAGCCTTGACTTCTTCGCGCAGTACGGCCAACGCTTCATCATTGTCTCCGATTTCAACCGCCCGTTCGATAAATTCGGCGATCTTTACCATTTCCGCTTCTTTCATGCCGCGGGTAGTGACCGCGGGGGTGCCGATCCGGATACCGCTGGTAACAAAAGGTTTTTCCGGGTCAAACGGGATCATGTTCTTATTAACGGTTATCAGGGCTTTGTCCAGGATATTGGCAACTAGTTTGCCGGTAGCGTTTTTCGGCCTCAGGTCAACCAGCATCAAATGATTGTCGGTACCGCCGGAAACGATCCTGAAACCGCGTTTAGTAAGTTCATCCGCCAGAACCTTGGCGTTAACGCAGACCTGCTTCTGGTAGGCTTTGAATTCAGCGCTCATCGCTTCCTTGAAACATACGGCCTTGGCGGCGATAACGTGTTCCAGGGGGCCGCCCTGCAAACCGGGAAATACTTTGGAATTAATTTTCTTGATATGCTCTTCCTTGCAGAGGATCAACCCCGAACGCGGGCCGCGCAGGGTTTTGTGGGTAGTAGTAGTAACCACGTCGCAATACGGCACCGGGCTGGGATGTTCGCCGGTAGCGACAAGCCCGGCAATATGCGCCATGTCGACAAAGAGATAAGCGCCGACCTTGTCGGCAATTTCCCGCAGACGGGCAAAATCAATAGTCCGGGGATAAGCGCTGGCTCCAGCCAGGATCATTTTCGGTTTGCATTCTTCCGCCAAACTCGCGACTTCGTCGTAATTGATCATTTCGGTTTCGCGGTCGACGCCGTAGGGAACGATATTGTAAAGCATACCGCTGAAATTCATCGGATGCCCGTGGGTCAGGTGACCGCCGTGGTCGAGGCTCATCGCCAGAACCGTATCGCCGGGCTCAACCAAAGCAAAATAAACCGCCATATTGGCCTGGCTGCCGGAATGCGGCTGAACGTTGGCTGCTTCCGCGCCGAACAATTTACAGGCCCTTTCAATAGCCAGCGCTTCAACTTCGTCAATAAATTCGCAACCGTTATAATAACGTTTTCCGGGATAGCCTTCGGCATATTTGTTGGTCAGAACCGACCCCTGGGCCGCACGGACTGCACAGGAAGTGAAGTTTTCGGAAGCGATCAGTTCAATACCGTCCCGCTGGCGGGCGGCTTCCCGGTCGATCATCGCGGCAATTTCAGGATCCGCCTTACGGACGGCGGCAATGTCATCATAGGATTTTTCTTCTATTTTTTCAAGGCGGCGGGTATGGCGTCCTTCATTGCTGTAAGGCGCGGCAAACCAGGCTTCAACGATTTTCAACATGGCGGCGGCATCCAGTTTGTCCCCGGCCAGCACCAGTACATTACTGCAATTATGCTCGCGGGAGCGCACCGCCGTCTCAACATCAGTAACCAGCGCCGCCCGGACATAGTTGTAACGGTTGGCGTTGATCGACATGCCGATACCACTGCGGCAGATCAAAACAGCGCAGTCGGCTTTACCCAGAGAAACAGCTTTAGCCGCCTCGTTGGAAAAATCCGGATAGTCGTCCGACGGATCGAGTTCATACGGGCCGCAATCCAAAATCTTCATATTCTTTCCGGCCAGCGCGGCCAGCAGTTCTTTTTTCAATTCAAAACCGCCGTGATCGGTACCAACGGCAACTGTGAGTTCTTTTCCAAACCAGTCTTTAATTTGTTCCATTATTAGCCTCAAGAAAGTTTTAATTAAGATTTAAGATTTAAGTTTTAAGGGTTAAGAAAAATACAAATTCGGTTTCACAATCCATTCGATGTTCAATCTTTCATTTTCAATTTTCAATTATTTCTTTAAACAGCTTGTCCAGCGCCTTTTTCATCTGTTCAAAGCATTCCTTATAAATCGCGTAACTGCCGCCGAAAGGATCCGCTACATTACCGCCGGATGAAAATTCCAGCAGCAGCCTGGTTTTCTTTTCAAGTTCAGGAGCAATGCTTATCACCTGCAGGCGATGTCCTTCGGTCATGGTAAAAACATAATCGATATCCGCAAGCAAATCCCGCGTTAACATCCGGCTGCGATGCTTTGCGAGATTGACCTTGTAATCATTCATAACCCTCACCGCGTTCTCGGAAGCAGGCATCCCGTCACCGGCAAAAGTCCCGGCGGACAAAACCCTGACGTTATCGAGTTCCGCCTCCCGGCACAAATTCGCGAAATAAGCGGCCGCCATTGGGCTTCTGCAGGTATTTCCTGTACAAACAAAGAGAATTTTCATTTTACGTCAGCCGGATTTGGTTAACAAAAAAAACGCTTTAAGCTGTATAAGATAAAGCATAAATCGAAAATCTCAAACTTTTTACAAAATTAATTGGCCGAGTTTCTAACGAAAAATATACGATTTAAATTATCCCTCTCCAACAGCATTTACCTTATTATAGTGTTTTTTTAAGAAAACAAACGGAATAATCCATAAAAAACCACAAAAAAATCGAAAAAAATATTTGTCTAATAATTTTGACAAAATTTGTGGCGGCGCGGTCAGGGTTCTTCCGCCATATCCCATACGAAAAGCCAAATATTTTTCAGAAGGGCATGCAGGCTTTCGCTTTCAATAATCATGCCGTATCCTTCCGTTTTAGCAGAATGAATAATAACTTTATTGTCATAAAGCAGTATCGTCGCAGTATCTTTAGTTACCTTTCGGGGAATATAGCGCAGTTGCCGATAGTAGTTTTCACCAGGGCCGGCAATAGGAATATCAAGATCATCCTCTTTAAAACGGATAGCATGCGCCCGTATCTTCAGTTCAATACGCTTGCGAATAAAATTTTCCAGGTATGATCTTCCAAGCCCTTTGACAAAAAGTGATATAGAACCGAAATAGAAATACTCTTTACCTTTCATCTTCAATAATTCGTTAATAACCAACTTGACGCCATCTATCCCTTCATAATACCTCACCGGCAACTTGTTGTTGTCACTCAATTTATACAGTTCCCGAAACACCGGCAAGGCATTTTCAAAAACGGAAAGCTTGGATTCAAGCAGATTACGCAAACGCTCAGGGGTTTCGGCGCAAAAAATCCGCCTTTTCCCGATAAAACTCAATGAGGCCAATCCCTCATTGCATAGTTGTTCAAGAATCATATAAACGGTTGTCCGCTTGATTCCCGCAGCCGCGGCTATTTCCTGAGCGCCGCCCCTCCCCAAACGCAACAAAGCGAGATACACTTTTGCCTTGCGTTCATTGAACCCGATATCCAGAAGATATTGTTTTAGCATCTGTGCAAATCTCAATTAATTGTCAAATTATTTTGACAAAAAATATAGCTTGCAAAATTTATAAGTCAAGTCTATAATAGCAGAAACCGTTAAATTCAGGACTACTACAATGAACAAAAAAGTTACAGTTTTGGGAGCCGGCAACGGAGCCCTTGCCGCAGCAGCGGATTTGTCAAGTTCCGGTAATAATGTTACTCTTTTTGAATTCACCGAACTTGCGGATAACATAAAAGACATAATTGCTACTCAGACTATTGAACTTTCCGGGGTACAGGGAAACAAGACCGTCCGCATTACTAACATAACCCATGATATAGCAGAAGCGGTAAAGGGTGCCGATATTATTTTTTTAATAATACCAAGCATGTTTCATCATATTTACGCGGATATTTTATTTGATCAACTGACTGACGGCCAGCATTTGGCGATACTGCCGGGAACCTTTGGCGCGCTGGACATGTATAACCGGATGCGGCATAAAGGGTTGACCGCCGGAATTATAATCAGCGAGTCCGATGCCATGCCTTATGCCGCCCGTCGCCAAGGGGGAAATAAAATACACATCTATAATAAACTACCGGAATTCGGTTTGGGAACGTTTCCCGCCAAGTTTACCGCCGAAGCGACGGAACAGGTAAAAAAATACTTTCCTGCCGCAACGCCCCTGAAGAATGTCCTGGAAGCCGGTTTGAATAACGCCAATCCCGCATTGCATCCTTTGGGAGTACTGCTGAACGTCGGCCGGATTGAATATGCCAAAGGCAATTTCTATTATTATGAAGAAGGTTTTACAGAATCCGTGGCTAATGCGATCAATGTTTTGGATAAGGAAAGATTGGCCTTGGGGAAAATTCTGGGACTTAATCTGCCTGATTTGGCTACGGGGCTGCAAAGCGCCAGCTACGGTCCGAAGGGAGATCTATGGGAAACTATTAACGGCAGTCGTGCGTTAACCCCCATTTCCGGCCCCACTTCCGTCAGTAACCGCTATCTGACGGAAGATATTCCTATCGGGTTGAACATGTGGTCAAGCCTGGCGAAACAATTTAATTTGCCTACTCCTTTAATAGATGCTACTATAGCAATCGGAGAGGTAGTTTGTAAATTGGATAAAGATGTTTATCGCCGGAATAATGTAAGCTGCGGTATTGACCGGATGAGTGTGAATGAATTAAATGACTACGTGGTCGAGGGCGAGTAAACTACTGATTTTTTTCAACAAAGGATTACGGAACATGAATGAATTACTTTATTTAAGCAGAAAAGATGTTGAAGCGGCATCTGTGGGCTTGAAAGATATAATTTCAGCAATTGAGGAAATGTTCAAACTGAAAGGAGCAGGAGAGGTGGAAATGCCTCCCAAGCCGGGCATTCACCCACGCAAAAACTCATTTCTACATGCAATGCCCGCCTATATCAAAGGTAAAAATGAAGTCGCCGGGCTGAAATGGGTTGGCGGATACCCGGAAAATTCTAAACGGAACCTGCCTTACATTTCCGGCTTATTCATTCTTAACGATCCTGCTACCGGCTTGCCGCTGTGCGTTATGGACTGCACCTGGCTTACCGCAATGCGTACGGGTGCGGCAACCGCAGTAGCAGCGAAATATCTGGCTCGTCCCGAAAGCCGCACTCTTGGCATTATCGGTTGTGGCGTGCAGGGACGCAGCAACTTGCTTGCCTTACAGGAGGTATTCAACCTTGAGAAAGTTTTTATTTTTGATTTATATCCGGAATCCGCTGAAAAATTTGCCGGCCAAATGCAGGCTCAAATAAATGCAAAAATAGAAATCGTTAAAACCCCCGAAGAAGCAGTACGGGGTTGGGATCTGGTGGTTACGGCCGGTCCCTGGACAGAAAAACCGCTTGGAATTATCCAGGCTGACTGGCTGGCGCCGGGAGCGTTTGCATCTCCGGTCGACATGGACACTTACTGGTCATTTCAGGCAATAAACCAGGCGGACATATTCTGTCTAGATGACCTCGGACAGTTCGATAATTTCAAGAGGCAAGGCTCTTTTGCGCATTACCCCGTCCCCAGCCATGACCTGGGTAAAATCGCAGCCGGCTTACAGTCCGGACGCACAAGTCCGGAACAAAGAACTATCGGACTGAACATTGGAATGGCACTTGATGATGTAGCGGTAGCTCCCTTGATTTACAACCAGGCGCTCGAAAAGCAAATAGGAATAAAACTTGATCTATAGCGGAAACGCGAATTTTTTTAACTCATCAGGAAAAGTTATCATGAGAAAGACAGATTTTATCAATCCTTTTGAAATTCCCGGGAAATGGTATAAAGCCAATTTTCACACCCATACTACTACCAGCGACGGCGATTTGTCGCCGCTTGAACAGGTAAACCGATATGCCCAAGCAGGTTACCGGATTTTAAACCTGTCCGACCATCGCCGAACCAACAATGTAAGTGAGTTCGCGCAACGGGAAGATATCCTGATTGTCGGGGGAATGGAATGTCACCCTGAATGTCCCGGCAGTCAGCCGTATCATATTGTAGCGGTGAACGTTCCGCCCAGCTTTGAATATTCGCAAAATGCAACTGAATGCGTTGCGGATATCCGCCGGGCCGGAGGAGAGGCAATTATTGCGCATCCGTATTGGAATGAGCATAATTTAAACGAAATGCTGAAAGTTAAAAACAGTATTGCGCTTGAAGTGTATAACTCCAGTTGCGATTATTCAGGCCGGCCGTGTAGCGACAGTGAGTGGGCTCAATGTTTAAAAAATGAATTGTATTTCGGCGGCGTTGCGGCGGACGACTGTCATTGGCGCGATTACGGAGGCGACCGTTCCTTGTGCGACTTTGCAAAGGGGTGGACTTGGATGAAGATGGAAAAACTTACGGTTGAGGCTCTTTTAAACGCTTTGCGAACCGGAGCCTATTACGCTTCCTGCGGCCCTGAAATCAAGAAATTCAAGATAGAAGACAATCAAGTAAAACTTCGCTGTTCCGAAGTTGAAAAGGTGAATTTGATGGCAAACGGCTTTGGACAAGGATATCGAATTTGGGCGCCAGAGAATGAAGGTATCACGGAAGCGGAAGTTTCACTGGATACCAGAAACATTAAAAATTGGCCTTTTGTCCGTTGTTTTGTCACAGACAAATTTGGGCGGAAAGCCTGGACAAATCCAATATTTCTGAATTGAAAAAGGTAAATTTGTCATGGCAATAAAATACCAGAATAAAAAAATATCCGCAGTCATTTTCGATATGGACAGGCTCCTGGTTGAAACCAGCAGAATATGGGAAGAACCAGCTAAATCCTTAATGGCATCCATCGGTGTCGAATGGTCTCCCGATATTTCATGTCATTACCGGGGAAAAGATGCTGCCGGCGTGGTAGAAACTATTTTCAGCCTTTTCAATCCAAAACTGTCAAAAGCCGAATGCCACAGGCAATATCGCGCCTCTTTACTTGCAGCGTTCCAGTATCACCAAATCAAGGCGTTGCCCGGAGCTGATTCAATTCTGGAGCATTTATACAAAAAAGTTCCGTTGGCGCTTGCTTCCGGAAGCCCGGAAACAGGAATTGCACGGGTGCTGAAAGCGCGCAAATGGACAAAATATTTCGATGTCGTTCTGAGCAGTGAAAAAACGGCAAGCGGCAAAGGTAAACCCTGTCCGGATGTTTTTCTGGAAACTGCCGGACATCTGGGCTGTCTTCCGCAGGACTGCTTAGTTCTGGAAGATGCTCTGGACGGTGTTAAAGCCGCGCTCAACGCATCCATGTGCTGTATTGCCGTGCCCAGTGCTAATACGAAAGAAATCAGACAACTGGGCATCAGCACTTTTTGTTCTTTACATGAAGTTTGTAATGTGCTTGAATACGCGCAGGAAAGATGCTTACTGGAAACATGAACCGCTATTCTATTTCGAGCCAGGCTTTGATATATTTCATATACTCCATGTCTCTTTTAGCGGCAATTACGCCATCACCGGGAGCGGGGTATTCCACTGCCAGGATTCCTGATTTCAGATTGTCTTTGAGTTTTCTCACGGCGTGCATGGTATCAATATGGCCCTGTTCCAAATGCGTAACTAAATATAATTGTTTCCGGTAAACAAGAACGTTTTTCAGATGGGCATAATATATTTTGCCGTCCAGAAGATCAAAGACTTCATCGATGCTCTCGCCGTTCCGGTTCAACAGGATATTGCCGTGATCCCAGTTTATCCCTATCGCGTCATGCCCGGTCATATCCATAAGTTTGCGGGAAGGCTTAGCCAAGTCGTGCAGATAACCGTTATGAGTTTCCAGGCTTATAAGCATCCCAAGTTCGGCGGCTTTATCGCCAACCTTTCTCAGCCCGGCGGCAGCCTTTTCATAGTCTCCTTCTTCCGCCATTCCGCTGCCGTGAACATGAAATTCCGCATAGTCGGCGTCTTCCACCAACAAGGGGCCCGTAAAAAAGTTCATCACTTTCGTATCAAGTTCTTTTTTCGTCCATTCCAAAAATTCAAAATAATTCGCCGTTTCGGCTTCAACTTCGCTTTCTTTGCCCCGGCAAAAATTAATCATTCCGCCGAAAGTGATTTCAAAGTCAGGATATTGCGACTTCAACGCAACAAGCTTGTTCCGGTATTCGTCTTGATTCATATCGGAAAAACGGTATTTCCAGCGCAGTTCAACCCCGTCATAACCAAACTTGTCGGCAATCCTGAACAATTCGTCCAGACGCCCCGGGCCTTCATAATAATTAACATGCAGTAATACTTTCATGGTAAATTCCTTTGATAGTTAAATGTAATGCAAGATTATTATATGCCTGCAAACAGGCAACTCAAGCAAAGCAAGGCAAAAAAGGCCGACTTAACTTGCACAGATGCTCATTATTATTTTACGGTCGTCAAAATCAAAAAGCCGGCCTTTTATATCCTGATACGTTTCGTGCCCTTTTCCGGCAACCAAAACAATGTCATCTTTTTGGGCCGCTTCCGAGGCAAACCTTATTGCCTCGGCCCGGTCCGGCTCAATATAAAACTCCGTTCCGGCCGGGATTCCCGCCTTGATTTCGCTGATGATCGCCATCGGGTCCTCCCGGCGCGGATTATCGCTGGTAATAATGAGCAAGTCGGAATATTCGGCGGCGGCGGCGGCCATACGCGGGCGCTTGCTGCGGTCCCGGTTGCCGCCGCAGCCGAAGACCGTAATAATCCTTGCCGGAGCGATTATACGCAAATTTCTCAGGACATTGCGCAAGGCGTCGTCCGTATGCGCATAGTCAACAAAATAAGTAACGCCCCGCGCGTCACGGAAGCATTCAAGCCGGCCGGGAACTTTTATTTCCCTGCTCAGGATATCAGCGACAGCAGTGGCGTCAATTCCGGCAAACACAGCGGCGGCAAAAGCCGCGCAATTGTTATAAGCGTTATATTCGCCGATCAGAGGTGAATTTATCTTGAACCGGCGGCCTTTGAATTCAATCTCAAAACCCGTCCCGGAGGTACCTGTTTTCAGGTTGATTATCCGGCAGTCAGCGTTTCGCCCCTGCCCGTATCTGGTCACATGCTTATTTTTCAAGGCGGCAGCCAGCATTTTTCCGCATTCGTCATCGATATTCACGATCGCGTTGCCGCCGGGAGCCAGATAATGCGAAAAAAGATTTTTCTTAGCCGCAAAATACTTTCCCATGTCTCCATGGTAGTCAAGGTGGTCGCCGGTCAGATTGGTAAAAACGGCGGTATGGAATTTCGCGCTTCCCGGCCGGAACTGGTCCAGGCCGTGGCTTGATACCTCCATTACGGCGTCACTGCAATTATTGTCGGCAATGCGCCGGAACAGTCCATGCAGTTCCGAAGCCTCCGGCGTAGTGTGCGCCGACGGAATAACTTTGCCGCCGTCCCGGCATTCGACGGTGCTTATCAAACCGGTATTCAAACCGCTTGCGGTCAAAACATGCTGGAGCAAAAAAGCAGTGGTGGTTTTGCCGTTAGTCCCGGTTATACCGTGCAAACGCAATCTTTCAGCCGGGCAATCAAAAAACAATTCACAGGCCATGGCATAGGCCAGATACGGCTCTTTGACTTTCAGATACGAAATCCCGGTGGCGTATTCATCCGGATCATAACTGTGAACAATCGCAACCGCTCCCTTGGAAACCGCCGCCTTTATGAAATCATGTCCGTCGCTGAGACTCCCCTTTATGGCGCAGAAAAGCGATCCGGAACTGACTTGCCGCGAATCACAAGTAACCCGACTGACAATGGCGTCTCCCGGCACTATTTTGCCGCGCAACAGGTCATTGAGGTGATTGACATAATCATTAATGGTTTTCATCCGGCCACAATTTCTCCAGTTTCATCCCTCTGGAACCTTTGAGGAACACGGTTTTCCCCGGCCGTAAAACGGGCGACAAATTTACTTCACCCGAACTTTTATAAAAAAAGCAGGAATCCGGCAAAACAAGTTTTTTACCCGCCTTTTCGAAGTTATCCCCAACTAATACAAAAGCCGCCTCAGGAAACAAATCAAACGCCAGCTTGAGGACTTTTTCATGCTGACCGTCGGAAGCTTCTCCGAGTTCGAGCATATCCCCAAGCGCCAGCACCAGACTTTCCGCTTTCATAAATTCCTTCAGCCAGCGCAAGGCCGCGGAAACACTCCCCGGACTGGCATTATACGCGTCATTTATCCAGTCAATCTCATTTATCCGCGCCGTTTTCATCCGCATTCCCGGCAAAACGCAGTCGCGCAAGCCCTGTGCAATTGCTTCCGCTTCAATTCCCAGACTCAAAGCGACCGTCGCAGCCGCGGCGGCATTCTGTGCCTGGTGCTCCCCACTCAAAGGCCAATCCAGTTCTATTCGCTTGCCGGAGTCCTTAAAAACCAGTTCAATCCTGCTGCCGCGCAGGCTGCCGCCGAGATACCTGGCCGCGACGTCAATACCGAAACGCATGGTTTTGAATTGCTCCGTCCGCTCCAGCAAATAGTCTATTTCCGGGCAGTCGGCGGGAAGAACCGCAACCCCGTCAGGTTTCAAAGCGGCAAATATCCGGCTTTTTTCCCGCGCCACTCCACGCAAGTCCCCGAACGCTTCCAAATGGCATGGTGCGATTGAGTTTATCAAGGCCACGTCCGGCTCAAGCGTCCGGCTTAAAGGCTCTATTTCCCCGAAATGGTTAGTTCCCATCTCCAACACGCAGAAACGGTGACTGGAATTGACTTTAAGCAGATTCTGCGGAACACCCACCTGGTTATTCGTATTGCTTTCGGTCGCGTAAACGGCATCTTTGCCGACCGCCGCGACCAGAATAGAACGAACGATTTCCTTGCAGCTGGTTTTCCCCATGCTGCCGGTGATCGCCACCGCCCGCAGATTTCTGAGACGTTTCCGGTGAAGGTTGGCAATAGCCTGATATGCCGCCAGGGTATCGGCGACCAGCAACACGGGAATATTCCATTCGGGGTTAATCCGGCCGGCGGATTTTTCTTCGATACACAAAGCGGCGGCGCCGGAAGCGACCGCGTTTTCGAGAAAATCGTGAGCGTCAAAGTTTTCGCCCCGCAAAGCCAAAAAAAGCGCGCCGGAGCAATCCATGCGCGTATCGGTAATTACCCCGTTCAGTTCAAATCGAGAAGGCAAAACAGTATTCCACCGGCCATTGACGGCCTTTGCCAATTCAACGCCGTTAAATCCGGTTTTTTTCATAATTCAGCAATCCCCATTTTCAAATATCAATCCCAAAGGTATTTCTCGTCATATTTTATTTCATGTTTTTGCAGTAATTTAATAAATTCTTCCTGAAATGACATTTTCTTGTGATGTCTTTCCTGTTCAACAATATAATTAAGCGCTTCGGGAATTGAAGATTTGCTTACGCTGAATGCGCCATATCCCTCCTGCCAGCCAAATCCTCCGTTTGAAAGAAAATTGCCGTTTATCCATTTTGAGGAATTGCTTTTAATTGTGCGCAGAATGTCGGAAAGCGTAAATCTCGGCTTCAAATCAGCTAAAATATGTATATGGTCGTCAGTTCCGTTTATCTTTTTCGCAAAACCGTATTCACTATTAATTACCTTGGCAATATATGCATACAAAGGGCTTTTCAGTTCCGGAGATATCGTGCCGATACGGTGTTTCGTCGAAAATACGATATGGTAATGTAAAGACGCATAGGTATGTCCCATAATCTGACCTTTCTATAAACCGCTCCTGCGGAGCGGAAATCTCGTCGCGCACACATACCACGGGCTTACGCCCATGGCTACTGTATAATCGCTCCTAAGGAGCTAAAATCCATCATGCAGCACAACTTAGCTTATGCCGTATAACCGCTCCTGCGGAGCGGAAATCTCGTCGCGCACACATACCACGGGCTTACGCCCATGGCTACTGTATAATCGCTCCTGCGGAGCTAAAATCCATCATGCAGCACAACTTAGCTTATGCCGTATAACCCTTCTGCGGAGCGGAAATCTCGTTGCACACACATACCACGGGCTTAAGCCCATGGCTACTGTATAATCGCTCCTAAGGAGCTAAAATCCATTATGCAGCACAACTTAGCTTATGCCGTATAACCGCTCCTGCGGAGCGGAAATTTCGTCACACACACATACTGTATAATCGCCTTTACGGAGCTAAACTTTTCCCGGCTTAATCCCGGAGGGATGACTCTACAGTAGCCACGGGTGTAAGCCCGTGGTTTA
>JBAYCO010000028.1:0-15650 GCA_041668685.1 Victivallaceae bacterium
AAACGTAAAATGGTTTGAGGTGAAATTTCTCAAAATCCGTACTTGAGTTTTTCAAAACACAAAAGTTTGAGCTCAAGATGATTGAAAATATAACGAAAATTAAAAATTATGGGATGTTAGTGATATAAAACTATAATAATAGCCCGTTCTGCGTCAGTGCGCCAGGCCTTTTACCCCGCGTGAATCTTTTCCGGAAATTAGTTAATTAAAACTGTTGACAAATGTTAAAACAAAGTTATATTTAAACTTTGTAATCTAAATTAACAAAGTCCCAAAACCCAAGGGGGCCGGTATGAATAAACCTCAAGTCAAGCAGAAAAGCCGTCAACAGATATTGTGGCTGATTAAAGAGCATGAGCAGATTTCGCGTGCGGATCTGTCCAAGCTTACCGGGTTGACCCGTCCGACAGTATCCTCGATTATCGCCGATTTTGTGGACAAAGAGCTGGTTGTCGAATCCGGCAAGGGAGAATCCTGCGGCGGAAAACGTCCGATTATGCTCAAATTAAATCCGGATGCCTGCTTTGCCATCGGCATCGACCTGGGGGACGATTACCTGATTCGGGGAGTGCTTTGCGACTTGTGCGGAAATATCGTTGCGCGTGAAGATCTCGAATATGAAAATGAATTTGAAACCATACTTCAGGTGCTTGAAGATCTTATCGCGATTCTGGCGTCCAAGGTTCCGCGCGAAAAAATCAAGGGGGTCGGAATCGCCGTTTCCGGAATAGTGGATACGGAAAGTAATGAAATCGTCAACAGTTCCACTCTGGATATAGAAAAAAAACAATTGGCCAGGCGCCTGGCGCAGCGCTGCCGCTTCAGCGTGTTTCTTGAAAACCGTCCGAACGCGGCCGCATTGGCCGAAACCCAGTTCGGGGCCGGCAAGGACTTCCGCAATCTCGTTTACATCACCAGCGGCCGGGGAGTCGGCGCCGGGATCGTTATTAACGGCAAAATTTTCCGGGGGAGTTTCGGCACCGCCGGGGAAATCGGCGAAATCAGGCTGCCGATACCGAAAGAAGGCGGCGGTTTTGAACGGTACTGTCTTGAAGACCTCACCCGCGCCCGGGCGATTTGTGAACAGGCGGGAAAAATAAAAAACCGTCCGATGCGTTACAGTGAAGTTATGGAAGCCTACCGGAACGGTGATTCAGAAATATGCGCCATTCTCGACCAGAGCGCCGAACATATGGCCTACGCGGCGCAGATAATTGCCGACATCCTGAACCCGGAAGCCATTATTCTCGGCGGCCGGGCGGTGGAATTGGGCGACGAATATCTGCGAACCTTCAGGACGTATTTCGAGCGCGGCCTGGCGAAAGCCCTGATCGGCGGCCTGACTGTGGTAAGCTATTCTCAATACGGGCATCTCGGCGTTGCGGTCGGCGGTGCGGTTGTGGTTCTCGATCTCGTCATGGACCAGAAAATATGATGAACGTCGAATATCAAACGTCTAATTTTAATTTTTCAACTTTCAATTTTTAATTCTGGAGGTTTTTAATGGCTCAAAAGCAAAAAGCTCTTGATCTGACTATTATCGGGGCGGGCATGATCGTAACCGACGTGCTGCTGCCTTCGGCGCTGCAGTTGCAGCGTAACGGGGTTATCGGCGAAATAACCGTCTGCGACATGCGCGAAAGCGCTCTCAAAGCCCTGAAGGGAAATGAGGATATCCTTGAGGCGTTTCCCGGACAAAGTTTCAAAACCTGCCCTGAAATCGGCTCCGGCGATTCCAATGACCCGGAACTCTATAAAAAAGTCCTTGCGGCAAAAGAACCTTATGGGCTGGTTATCGTCGCGCTGCCGGACCAGTTGCATTATCCGGTGCTGAAAGGAGTACTTCCCTTTAATCAGCATATTCTTTGTGTAAAACCCCTCGTTTTGAAATATGACCAGGCCCTGGAGATAGAAAAAGAAGCCAGAGAACGCGGAGTTTTCATCGGAGTAGAATATCACAAGCGTTTTGACCGCCGGGCGCTGATCGCGCGCAAACATTACCGAAAGGGCGACCTTGGAGATTTTGCGCTCGGAGAATCCAAACTGATCGAACCGTATTTTTACCGGCATTCGAATTTCCAGAACTGGTTTACCTGTGAAAATACCGATCCGTTTGTCTACGTCGGCTGCCATTATGTCGATCTGGTATGTTTCATTACCGGGCTCAAGCCGGTGGAAGTATCCGTTTCCGGACGCAAAGGCCTTTTCCCGAACGGCAAAGAGGGCTACCTGTGGTCGAACGGCCGGGTGGTTTTCGAGAACGGCGGGATACTCTCCGTCAATAACGGTCTCGGCTACCCGGACGACAGCGCCGGCGGCAACGACCAGGGACTGGTAATGTATTTTGACGGCAACGACTGCGGCGGCCTGCTGGCGCATGACGACCACAACCGCGGCGTCGAGTACGGTTTCGCCCAAAATGTCACCAAGCGGTTCCAATATATCAACCCGGACTTTTTCCGCACTGTTCCATGGGAAGGCGAAGGCCTGAAACCGATCGGCTACGGTTTTGATTCCGTTGCCGCAACGCTCGTCACCGCTTCCGCGATTGAGGCGCAAGTGGACGAGAACCCGGAAAAGGCTATGGAAATCCGCCGTGCCGCGATTGCCGAGGCCAACGCGAAAGGCCTGATCGCCACGCCGGAGAATTCCTCCTACAACGAGCTGGTCCAGGAAGCCGCGCGCATGTCCATTCTGAATGGCGGCGATATTGCGGTAATTGATTACAGCAGCGAAAAACCGACTGTAAAATTGAAAAAATAATTGGTTATGACAGAATTATTTTTGACAAAATCATTTTCATGTAATGTAGCTCAAGCGTCTCGCTTGAGCGTAACACAACCGGGACGGTTGTGCTACATTGAATTAACCCTTAACCTTTTTTGAAGGAGTTTAAAATGGCTGAATATAATTTAACGCCGGTAGATGTTCCGAAAGTTGAAACCCAATACCGTTCGATCAAAACCGCGATTCCGGTACCGGAATCCCTGGCGATCTTCGAAGAACTGAAAAAATCGGAACCCCGTTCGATGCAGGGCCAGCCCCCGATTATCTGGCATAAGGCCGATAATTTCACCGTCGCGGACAAGTGGGGCAACCGCTGGCTCGACTGGTCCAGCTGCGTACTGATCACCAACATCGGACACGGACATCCGAAAATCGTCAAAGCCCTGAAAGGAATTATTGACCAGGGATTACTCTCTACATACGTGTTTATTCATGAAGGACGCGCGAAACTGACCAAAATGCTTCAGGGACTGGCTCCGAAAGGCAAGGAATATTCCGTTTTCCTCCTGTCCTCCGGCTCGGAAGCAACCGAAAACTGTATTAAAATGGCTAAAACCTACGCCATTAAGAAATACGGCCCGAAACGAAAATATTTTGTTTCGTTCAATAACGCGTTTCACGGCCGGACGCTTGCTTCACAGCTTGCCGGCGGCATGCCGAAACTGAAAGAATGGATCGTTGACGGCGACCGGACTTTCGTTCAGGTTCCGTTTCCGGACGGCTATAAAAATGAAGATACTTCTTTTGACCTGTTCCTTAAAACTCTCGCCGAAAAAGGCATTGCTCCCGATGAAATCGCCGGGGTCATGAGCGAATCCTACCAGGGCGTCGGTCCCGATTTTCTGCCGGTTGAATATGCGCAGAAGCTTGAGAAATTCTGTAAGGATAACGACATTGTCCTGATCATGGACGAAGTTCAGGCCGGTTTCGGGCGCAGCGGAAAAATGTTCACGTTCGAACATTACGGCATTACTCCCGACCTCATCGCCTGCGGCAAGGGCATCAGTTCGTCCCTGCCGATTTCCGCGGTTATCGGACGCAAGGATATAATGGATATTTACGCCCCGGGTTCAATGACCAGCACCCATTCCGGATCGCCGCTCTGTGTCGCCGCCGCGATTGCCAACCTTGAAGTTATCGAAGAGGAAAAACTGGTTGAAAATTCCGCCAAGATGGGCGAAATCCTCTGCCGGGAACTGGAACGCATCCAGAAAAAATACCCGGAACGCCTGGGATGTTTCCACGGCAAAGGCCTTGTCGCCGGAATCCAGTGCGTACTGCCCGGAACCAAAACCCCGGATTCCGCGCTTGCGCTGGAAATCAATATAAAATGTCTTCAGAAGGGCTTGCTGATGTTCGCTCCGGTCGGAATCGGCGGCGAATGCCTGAAAATCGCTCCGCCCTTGAGCATTACCGAAGACGCTCTCAGGGAATCTATTCAAGTCTTCGAAGAAGCCTGTAACGAAGTCCTTGGATAATTCATAGTAGTCGGAATTTCGACTATAGCTTCTCTCTTTTGCCGCCCTTGACGTGAGGGCGGCTTTTTTTTGAGCCTGGACTTGTTTTACAAATGACACAGTGTGTGTCATTGCAAAAACATGCCACTTTCGTTTATTATTAACGACTTAACCACCAAGACGCATGTTTTTCCGGCTTGTTATGTTTTTAAAATGACACACTTTGTTTGAGCGGGAACTTCCTTGCTGCGGCGTTATAATTCATTTGTTATCAAGGTGTTATTTTGTTTTTTTGCGTTTCTGGCACGTCCGGTGCTCTTATACATTGCAGTTTTTAAGCTGTCCATTTGAAAGCTTAATCAAAAAGGAAACCGCAATGTCACAGTTCAATTTTTTGCGCCTGGTAAAGCCTTACCGTTATCTGGTGTTCGGCTCGGTTGTTTCGCTGTTCGCTTTTTCAACCCTTGGGCTGGCCCTGCCGTGGATGTTGAAAATCGCCATCGACAGGGTAATACCGAATGCCGACTACGGCTTGTTTCTATTGTTGTGTTTCGGCATGCTGCTGATATTTTCGGCGAGGGCGATTTTCTTTTATATTTCTAATTATTTAATGACCTATACGTCCATGCGGGCGCTGCTTGATATTCGCCAGAAGCTGTTCAAGCACCTGCAAAGTTTATCGCTCCGTTTTTACGAAGAATACCGGACCGGCAAACTTATTTCCAATGTTATTAACGACGTTGCGCAGATGCAGCAGTTGATAACGATTTTTACATCAATTATAAATCAGTCCTTTATAATTCTGGCGATTGCCGCGGTTCTTCTGTTCCTTAATTTTAAAATGGCGCTTGCTGTGTTGGCCGTTCTTCCCGTTTACTTTGTCAATTTTTATTATTTCAGGAGAATTATGCGCAATAACTTTCTGGTTCTCCAGGAAAAAATGTCTGAAATATCCGCTAATCTGGGAGAGACTATCAACGGCATAAAAGTTGTCAAGACGTTTTCAAAGGAGCGTACGGAATGCCGCGAATTTTTTTCCAGCCTGCGGCCGACCCTGGATCTGAACGTCAAGCTTGGGGCCCAGTCCGTGACCTGCTGGTCGCTGACCGACTATCTGAATCTGCTGGTTTACCTGCTGACTATCGGGCTTGGGATGACCATGGTGCGTTCTTCAAATATGACGCTTGGCGAATTTGTGGCTTTCTATACTTACGTGGGAATGTTTGTCGCCCCCATAAGCGCGTTGTCCATTTACGCCATTGATATTTCCCGCGGTATGACCGGCGCCAGGCGCATCAACAATCTGCTTAACGTTATCCCGGAAATAAAAGAGCCGGCCAAGCCGCTTAAGATAGACAGAATGGAAGGCCGCATTATCTTTAAAAACGTCTCATTTAAATATAAGGACGTACCGGTAATAAAGAATTTTTCCCTGGATATAAAACCCGGACAGAAAGTTGCTCTTGTCGGCCCCAGCGGCTCCGGCAAATCAACGATAACCAATCTGCTGTTGAGATTCTACGACATCCGGGAAGGCGAACTAACCATTGACGGCATTCCCATAAACCGCTATTCGAGCGCCGCCTACCGGGAACATATCGGCGTAGTACTGCAAGACCCGTTTTTGTTCAGCGGTTCTATCCGGGACAATATCGCCTATGCCAAGAAGGACGCGACCAAAAACGAGGTCGAAAGAGCCGCCGCCATGGCGAACGTCGACGAATTCGTCGCGGAAATGGAGAACGGTTATGACACGGTTATCGGCGAAAACGGAGCAAGCCTTTCCGGCGGCCAGAAGCAGCGGCTGGCGATTGCCCGCGCCATTCTGAAAAACCCAAGCGTGCTGATTCTGGATGAGGCGACTTCAGCCCTGGACACGGTTTCGGAGTTTCTGGTGCAAACCGCGCTTGACAACCTGATGCATGAGAAAACCACGATTATTATCGCGCATCGTTTATCCACTATCAAAAACGCGGATTTAATCGTGGTTATGGATTCCGGGGAAATCGTCCAGGTGGGATCACACGCCGAGCTTATGCGCCATCCGGGGGTTTACCAGGAATTATATAACGCTCAACAAAAAGTGAATTCATAAACAAGGGGATTATTATGCATTCAAACTATAATTTCCGCAAAACAATAAAAATATTCCGCTATATGATCGGTGTTCTTTTCCTTTTTGTGATCATAATTGCGGCGATATTGATTTTCGGCTATATGGAAAATACGGTTTCGGGAAGGGGGGTGTTTGAGGGATTTCTGGAATACCAGTTAAAATCATCGGTTCAGAGCAGGATTCTGGAAGTCATCAAAAACGAGGGGGAACAAGTAAAAAAAGGCGAGCCCCTGCTGCGTCTCGATGACCGGGAGCTCTGTGAAAAAATCGAACTGCTGAAAAACCAGATCGAGGAACTCAAATCCGAAATCGCGGTCGCGAAAGCGGAACTCGCCATAAAAGAGCAGGATCCCCTCCCGGAAGAATACCGTCACACCCGGATTACCCTCCAAACCGCGGAACAACGTTGTAAAAAAAGCGCCCTGGAACAGCAAATGTTTCAGAAACTTTACAAAAACCGGGTTGTTTCCCTGCTCCAGCTTCAGGAAAAACAACTGACCCATTTGGCCAACCTTACCGAACTTAAAGCCGCGCGTAAAGACCATATGGTTATTCAAAACGGCCTTGCCGAAAAAATCATTGCCAAGGCCGCGAACGAACTGGCGCTTCTCCGAACCAGGCTGGCAAGCAAACAAAGCCAACTAAAACTCCTGTCAAAACACCTCTCAGATTTTGTTTTTTCCGCTCCGGAAGACGGCATTATCCGCTATATCCCACCTAAGCCGGGCGCGTATGTGGAACCTGGCGACGTGCTGGTCCGGATCGCGACAACTGACAAAAAGAAGTTTACCGTATATATTGATGAAAAACAGATCTTCCGGATACAGGAAGGGCAGCCGGTTCGCATCTCCAGCAGCCAGTACAACTATCTGGAATACGGTTATTTTGAGGGAAAGGTTTTCCATATCGGCGGCATGCCTGAAGTTCGTGCCGGACAAAACTATTACCCGGTAAGGGTTCTTGTCACCAGGGAGCCGCAGGCTTTGCGCCTGGGTACCACCAGTGAAGCATAAATCGCCACCGGCAAGGCAAGAATTATTTTCTGCCTGTCAGGGTGGAACAAATAATTACCATTGCATTTTTTTGAGCCATGTCGCGCAAAGCTCCGGCCAGACGCGCAATTCCGGAACATCGTCATCTACGCCTAAGCCCAAACCATGTCTTCCTTCCGGGAAAACATGCAGCTCGAACGGGATTTTGTATTTGCGCAGTCCCAGGCTCCAGAATAAGCTGTTTTCCACCGGAACCGCTGAATCTTCCCCGGTGTGCCAGAGGAATGTCGGCGGCGTTTCCGCGCTGATGCGTTTTTCCAGAGAATACTTTTCCCGCAATTCAAAGCCTGAATCGGCTCCAAGGAGATTGTCGAAAGAGCCGGAATGCCCGTGTTCTCCCGACGAAATAACCGGGTAGCACAAAATCAGGGCGTTGGGTTTCTGCGGATATTTGTCGGTTTCATCACCAACCGCGAATTGAATTTCATTAAACAAAGTCCCGGAGCTCGCGGCCAGATGGCCGCCGGCGGAAAACCCGCATACCGCGATTTTATCGGGTTTGACATTCCATTCGTCGGCTTTTGAGCGCACCAGCTTTATTGCCCGGAAAATGTCCTGCTGCGGAGCCGGGAAACGATCCGGGGAAACCCGGTACTGGACAACAAAGGCATGGAACCCGGATTCATTGAAACACAGCGCGATATCCTTGCCCTCGTGCGGCGCCCGCCCGGCATAGCCGCCGCCCGGACAAATAACCACGGCGCCTTTCGGTTTGTCAGTATCAAGAGTGTAAATATCAAGAGTTGGAACAAAATCCTTGTTTTCCGATTTTCCGGCCGGATAGTCTTTCGGCCATAAATTTATCGTTTTCATAAATAAGTCCTGATTTTTGTAAAAACGCTCACTTGAATGAACTTAACCGGCTTCGCTGGGAATTTTCAGTAGTCACGAGTGCGGCCTCGCACCGTGACCGATAAAGTTTATATCCGCCTTTAGAGCTCTCTGTGTCGGAGCAAGGCTGCTCCCGACACTACTTAAAACCGTTTTTCTTTATCCTGTCAAAAGGACAAATTCCTTACGATTAAATTATTTGTTTCTGAAAAAATTGCAAGACGGCAAACAACACTTATATTGTTTTTTATATTGTCTGACGAACCGCAATCAATAAACGGAGACCGAAATGAAAACCGCATGGGAACTGGCGCTGGAACGCAGCGGCGGCGCTTTAAATGAACTGGACGACAGGCAGAAAGAAGCCGTTGGGGAAATAGACAGAGTTTGTAAAGCCAAACTTGCCGAAATGGAATTGGCTTACGCCGACAAATTGAAAAAAATCACAAACCATGCCGACATCGAGCAACTCAAAGACGATATGGCGGTAGAGCGCGCCTCCATCGTTTCGAAAGCCGAACGCGACAAGGAAAAAATCCGGAACGGCAAATAATTGTGAACCACTAATCTTCACTAATTTGACACTGATTTTTTGCGGCAAAGCCGCAAGAACTTTTTTAATTAGTGTCAGTGCGGATAAGTGGTTAAAATAACAAATTCCTTAAGATCAAATTGACAAAAATATGTTGCCAAGTTACTTTTAAGCGATATTTAAAACGGAGAGTTCTTTATGAGCAAGTTAAAAGTTGCCGCGACAGGCTGTTCGCTTGCCGATTATTTATATAACGGAATTGATTTTGCCGGTGACGCGTTTAAGAAATATTCGTCGTGCAAGGAAGGTGACGGCGGTTTAAATCCGGGCCATCTGGTTTTTGTTGACGACCTGGAAAAATTTTCCGGCAAAGAATTTGGAATTATTCTGTATGAACTGACCGGTGGTAAAAAGTTTGACGGTTTTAATGTCGGCGGCCCGGCGATTGTCGCGGCTATTAATGCCGCCCAGCTTTTAAGCGGAACCGGCGCGGAAGTGGATTTTTACGGGGCTTTGGGACAGGACGATACCGCGGACCGCATTCTGGAAATATTAAGCAAAACCCCGGTGAATATCTCCAACTACGGGAAACATCCGGGTTCTTCCCCGTATACCAGGGTGCTTTCCGATCCGGATTACCATGACGGCAAAGGCGAACGGACTTTTATCAATAACATCGGCGCCTGCCGGGATTATGTTCCTGCCATGATCGGAGACGAATTCTACAACGCCGATGTTCTGTTTTTCGGGGCGACAGCCCTTGTTCCCGGCGTTCACGATCATCTGACATCCATGTTGAAACGCGGCAAGGAAAGCAACAGTATCAATATCGTTACCACGGTTTTTGATTTTCGCAACGAAAAGAAAAATCCCGGTAAACGCTGGCCGCTGGGCGAAAGCGACGAATCCTTCCGGCTTATGGACCTGCTGATCGTCGATTGGGATGAAGCCTTGAAAATAAGCGGCGAAAAAGACTTTGAAAACGCCGCGCAATTTTTCATGGATATGGGCGTAAAATCTTTCATTGTCACCCATGGCGCCCACGATTTCTTTGTCTGGTCAAACGGTGAGTTTTTCAAAGAATGCCCGCTGACGGCTTTCCCGATCTGCGCGGCGGTGGATGCGGAATTGAAGGCGCATCCGGAAAATCGCGGCGACACCACCGGCTGCGGCGACAACTTCGCGGGCGGAGCCCTGACTTCCGTGGTTAAACAGCTTCTCGCCGGCAGACAAGCCGGAGAGCTGGAAATTTTGGATGCCTGCGCCTGGGCCTGCGCATCCGGCGGCTTTGCCTGTTTTACCCTGGGCGGCACTTATCTTGAAAACGTTCCGGGAGAAAAACTGGGCAAGGTAAAGCCGTTTTACGAAGCGTATCTTGAACAGGTTAAGGCTGATTGATACAATTTACAGGCAGCAGAGAATTACCGGAACCAGCATTTCGCAGAGCTCCTCACACGCTCCGACCGTATCACCGGTGGCACCGCCGATTTGCCGGCGCGTATAAAACGACCATAAGATAACGAATATGACTACGGCTCCGGCGATAATCAAACCCCGGTTCCCGAAAAGCAGCCAGCCGATCCCGGCCATAAACGCAACCGTCCATATCAGGCAGAGCGGGGATTTATGGCGGAACGTTATTTCGCCCAGCCCTTCCTTCCGGGCGTACTTCGAGATTAAAATGTAGAAAGTCATGCCGCAACGCCCGGCAACCGCGCTGAACAACGCGGCAAAAGGAATCTCCGACATATTCAGCGAAAAAAAACCGGCGGCTTTCAAACCCAATACGGCGATAAGCGCGATTACCCCCATCGAACCGATCCGGCTGTCCCGCATGATTTCCAGCATTTGCTCCCGCGGCCGACTGCTGAAAAAACCATCGGCGGTATCCGCCAGCCCGTCAAGGTGGAAACCTTTTGACATTCCCGCCGACAGCATCACGATGATTCCGGCGGTGATCGCAGGCGGCGCAAAAAGTATCAAGCCTTTTGCCGCGCCATAGGCGATTAGACCGGCCAACATTCCGACAAGCGGAAAAAAACCTTTGCTGTGCGCGATATCTTCTTCCGTCGGTTTATAGCCGGGAACCGGAATTACGGTCAACAGGGTCAACGCCCCGAAAAACCTCGTGAAAAAAGTTTTTATAAGTCCGTTCATTTTATCCCCGTATTGCTGACCCCGGCTTTGCTGAAGGTCGCCATATTTTTCATAACCGCCGCGGCCGCGTCGACAATATGCATTGCCAGGGCTGCCCCGGTACCTTCCCCCAGCCTAAGATTAAGGTCGAGAAGAGGCTTTTTGCCGAGGATATCCAGCATCGGGCGATGGCCTTTTTCCATACTGCCGTGCGCCGCAATCATATATTCCTTGGAGAGCGGGCAGATCGAATTGGCGATAAGGGCTCCGGCGGTGGAAATAAAACCGTCCACCATTACCGGTTTTTTCAGCGCCGCGGCCCCGAGTATTAGTCCGGCAATGCCGCCGATCTCGAAACCGCCGACTTTAGAGAGCACGTCAATACCGTCACCGGGATCGGGCCGGTTAAGTTCGATGCCTTTTCGGATCGCCGCCGCTTTTTGCGGCAGTTTTTCGACCGGCAGTCCCGCGCCGCGGTCAACGACGGCGGCAACATCATCAGTTCCGGTCAGCACCGCGATAATCGCCGAACTCGGCGAAGTGTTGCAGATACCCATTTCCCCGGTGCCGAAAATATCGGTGTGCGGACTTAAACGGTAAGCTATTTCTATGCCCGCTTCAATTGACGCGACAGCCTGTTCGCGGGTCATTGCCGGGCCCTTGGCGAAATTTTTTGTCCCGTAAGCGATTTTTTTATCAATTACCTTGCCGCTTGCCACCAAATCCTTGAGGGAATTATTGACGCCCATGTCAACAACAGTGACGTGAGCTCCGGCATTATGGGCGAGAACGTTGATCCCGGCCCCGCGTCCGATAAAATTATAGATCATCTGCACGGTAATAGCCTGCGGCTGTTCGGAAACGCCTTCCTCGATAATGCCATGGTCTCCGGCCATCAAGACGATATTTTTCTGTTTTACCGCCGGAGACAGCGAACGGGTTATGCCTGCCAAATCAACGGCGAGATCAAGCACCATTCCCAACGCCCAGCGCGGCATGGTCAGGTTGAGAATATGTTCTTCCGCCATTTGGCGGTATTCCGAAGATTGCGGTTCGATTTTACTGACGGTTTGTTCAAGCAGTTGCATCAGGAATAGTCCTTGTCCGGTTTGGGTTCATCTTTCAAAATCAACGGAATGCCGCAGGAAACCAGGACGACGCGATTGGCGAATTTCGCTATGCTCTGTGAACAGCGCCCGGAGAGGTCGCGGAACTTCCTTGCCGCCGGGTTGTCGGGAACGATACCCATGCCGACTTCATTGATGACGAAAATAATGTTCCCGTCGAATCCGGCGCAGATCTTTTTCAACTGCGCGCATTTGGCGCTTATATCGTCCTCGCTTATTTCCCGTCCTTTTTTATCCGCTTCGTAAAGCAGGTTGTTGATCCACAAAGTCAGGCAGTCCACCAGGATAGTATCGTAACCGGAGGCTTTTTCGATAGCCGCGGCTAAATTAATTTCCTCTTCGATGGTATCCCAACCGGCATTTTTGCGCTGGAGCTTGTGGCGTTCTACGCGTGCGGCCATTTCATCGTCAAATACCGGAGCGGTGGCAATATACGCCCGCGGGCCGGGAAAACCCGCCGCCAACGCTTCGGAATAAGAACTTTTGCCGCTCCTTGCCCCGCCGCTTATAAGTATCACATTCGCCATTGTCTCTACCTCTTTTTATTTGGGAACAGTCGCGAGTGCAGCCTTGCACCGCGACCTTCGGGGTTATTTCACCATGCTACGTTTCTGTCGCGGTGCGGGCCGCACCTGCGACTACTTTAATTTCCGGTTTTATATTTATTCCTTTCAGGACCCCGCAGCCGTTTTCGAAAAGATCAAGAATTGCAACGGAACCGCGATCAGCTTTGAACGCCAGCATTTTATCCTTGTCTATGCCTAAGACATTGCAGATAAACGCGAGAATGACTCCGCCGTGCGCAAATACCATAATCCGGGAACCGTAAGATTCCAACAACGTCCTTTTAAAATCATCTATCCCTCTATGAAATTCTTCCGGATTGCTGCCGTTCGGGAAACAAAAACCGCTTGAAGGCCTGGTCCAGTCATGAACTTCGGCAGGGTATTCCGTGTTTATTTCCGTAAATGATTTTCCTTCCCAGTCGCCGAAATCTATTTCCCGGAGCCGATTGTCATAACGGACTTTTTTGAGTTTTTCCGTCGGCAGGGCGGTTTCCAGCGTCTGCCGCGCCCGGAGCAGCGGGCTGGCAAAAATATGATCACAATCAATATTAAGAATATATTTCCCGATAGCTTCGGCTTCCCTGAAGCCTTTTGCGGAAAGCGGCACGTCCGTCGCCCCGATATAACGACCGTTGTATTCCGGTTCTATGGAACCGTGCCTGATGAGGATTATTTCTTTCATAAGTTACCGCCGTATTTACTTTTACAGATACGGGAGTATCTGTGGAATGCCGTTTTCAACGGCAACTTCAACATCACAGCCGTAAGCCTGTTTTATCAGGTGCGGCTCTATTACTTCGGAAGCGGCTCCGCCCGCAATGACTTTACCTCGGTATAATAAAGTCAGGCTGTCGCAGTAACGCGCCATTAATTCTATGTCATGGGAGATAACCATGATCGCAATGCCGCGCTCCTGCAAGGTCTTCAGTATCCGCATTAATTTTATTTTGTGACCGAGGTCAAGCGCGGCAGTCGGTTCGTCGAGCAGGAGCAGTTCCGGCTCCTGCGCCAGGGCCGAAGCGATAATGGTTCTCTGGCGCTCACCGCCGCTGAGCTGGTTAAAACGGCAGCCGCGCAAATCCTCCAGATCCATGTCGGATACAGCCTGTTCCACTATTTCATGGTCATGGCGGCGAAGCGGAGAGAAAAGCGGCAGACGCGACGTCCGGCCCATTTCGACGATTTGTCTCACGGTATAGGGCATCGGCGTCATAACGAATTGCGGGACAACAGCCAGAAGACCGGCCCGTTTTCGGCTGTCCAGAGTGGATATCCGTTGATTTTTCAGGAGCACCTGTCCGGAAATCGGTTTTAGGAAACCGCTGAGAAGTTTCAGGATGGTCGTTTTGCCGGAGCCGTTGGGGCCGATCAGACCCAGAAACCCGCCTTGCTCGACACTTAAATTGAGATTTTCCAATAAAGGCTTTTCGGGATTATAAGCGAATCCTAGATTGACGGCCTGAATTACTTTATCCATTGGCGCGGCTCCTTTTGTTCAGGAGCCAGATAAAAACCGGCCCGCCGATCATTGCGGTTATCACCCCTACCGGGACTTCCTGGACAACCATGACCGAACGCGCCAGCGTATCGCACAGAACCAGAAAAATTCCGCCGTAGAACAGGTTCAGCACAAATAATTTGCGGTGATCAGCCCCGAAAATCTGCCGCATTACGTGCGGCACAATCAGCCCGACAAAGCCGATTATTCCGGACAGGGCAACCGCGGTCGCGGTTATCAGCGAAGCCGTTCCCAGCAAAATAAGGGCGGTTCTTACCGGCATCACGCCCATATTATAGGCCATTTCCTCGCCGAGCGCGATCACGTTCGCGTGCCGCCCGTAAGCGGCCAGTATCAGCGTGCCCCCCAGTGTTACCGCTGAAGTTACGGTCAGCAGAAACATGTCGGTGACTTGCATATTGCCCAACATCCACCAGGTGATGCTGTTGAGTTCATGGTTATGGACGCTGCTGATTATGAACATCAGCCAACTGGAACAGAGCGTACTGATGATAAGCCCGCTCAGGAGAATGTTTTCGGAATAAGTGCCGCCGAAACAACTGCGGGTCAGCGATAATACCAGTATCAAAGCGAGCAGCGCGAAAACAAAAGCAAAAACCGGCACCGCGAAGGCGCTTACGGCCGCCAGACCGAGAATCGTCGCGACCGCGACGCCGAGACTGGCGCCGCCGCTGATGCCAAGGATATACGGTTCCGCCAGCGGATTTTTCAGCACGGCTTGATAGGCAGTTCCCGAAACAGCCAGGCCGCCGCCGATGATGAAAGCCGTGGCGCAGCGGATGAGACGCAGATGCACCAGGCTTGATTCCATGCCGTCAAGGGCAAATAATCTCAGGGGGTTTATCCAGAAAGTACCGGCGGCTAATGAAAAAACAGCTATCCCGGCAAGCAAAAAAGGCAACAAAACCCAACCGAGAAACTCTTTGTCGGATATTTTCATTTTTCCTGAATCCCTGATAAACGTTTTCTGATGAAAAAAATAATATACGGCATGAGCGGGTTTTTGCAAAAGTCCTTGGCGAGAACTTTATTCAGGGCTTTTGGTTTGCCTCGACCTTTTTGAAAATTTTTTGCAGCGCCCTGATCCCGTCAAAGCTGCGCGGCCCCATCCGGCAGACCAGATCGGAATCAACGCTGTAAAAGCGTTTGTTTTTAACCGCCTCAAGTCCTTCCCAGCCCGGACGATTGATCAGTTCTTCCGCGCGTCTTTCCGGTATTTTACACAAAACCAGCACATCCGGGGGATGAGCCAGAACCCACTCCAGGGAACAGTTGAAATAAGCCTTTGAATGCGAGGCGGTGATACTTTTGCCTCCGGCAAGTTCGACCAAATCGGTTATGAATGAATTTTTGCCGACGGTCATTAAAGGAAGATCCCAGATTACGAATAAGACCTTGGGGCGATCCCTTTCCGGGGTCTTTTTCGCTTCCCGTTTAAATGTTTCCAGTTGAACTTTGTAGGTGCAACAAAGGTTTTCGGCCTTTTCCGGACAGTGCAGAATATCACCGAGTACTTTCAGATTCTTG
>JBAYCO010000029.1:0-15648 GCA_041668685.1 Victivallaceae bacterium
AAAACCTTCCGTTATTTTCCCGGATATCACGTTATACTTTTTTAATCTGAACCGCCAAGTAGGCCGGCTTTCGATGAAAGCGGCAATGAGCAAACATTATACGGCCTGACAACGTTTAATGTCACCGGTCTCATCGAGACACGGCGCTACTTGAGGCCGTCAAATTAGTATAGCTTGAAAAACCGGAAAATCAATCCGCTCATTTCTCTTTTGCCTGAAGGCAACCGTTTCAACAGCTTGGAAACTTGTCTTTGCCTTTCCGGTCTCCGGAATTTTCGTCGCTGGAAAGCCTGCGTAGACACAAAATTATCGCAACCGTACAAAATGAAGTCAACGCTGAAATCATAACAGGCATATCCGGGCTTGCGTCGAAAATACAGCGACCGCTTTCCTCGTCCACATCCAGGTAAAGCATAAAGGCAAAAAGTATAAGGGTCGCAATTACAGGAGTCAATAATAACCCGATTTTAGGCTTTTCCCTCAGCAACATGATAATAAACGCCCCCACTGCCGGAATAATGAAAAAATATAGCAGAATTGTTTCGAACAAGGCTCCTTCCATTGTAATTCCCTCCTTTTTTTGGGTTCTGTCAAAAAATTGACTATTTTTCTGTTTATTTCTTTTATTGATTTCTTTAAAACTCCGTCCTTTGGGCGGGGTCATAGTTTTTTGGTTTTACCATTTCCATGCTTTAGTACCGCGCAAACGCACGATCACGTAACAACTGCCGTCGTTCCTTTTGGATTCGGAACGGAATATTTCCCTTACCGGAAGCGGTTTCCCGTTTTTTCGCAGGTAAATTTCCCTGGCTAGCTTTAAACCTTTTTCCCTGAAAATAAAATATACCGCCCCTTTGCCTGATGACCGCGAACCCACCAATTCATTAAGTTGCCGGATTCTCTGTTCCGGAGATTCGCATATTTCCCCGACCGCCTGAACAGCAAAACCCGAATGAAAACGCAGACGCCTGGTTTCGCCGGAAAAATCATAGACGCTTAACTTCGATGCCCCGGATTTATGAACGATAGCGTTAAGCGTATTGCTGATCTCCAAAATGTAAGCCTTGGAATGGCGCGGCTTTAAAGCTTTTCCGATACAAATGCATACGATAACGAAAAATACTGTATTGACGAGCCTGACATTAAGTTTACCGGGGAAAACCCACAAGTAAGCTGCAAACGGAATACCGGGAATCAACAGAACGATATAATACCGGCTCGCTGTGGAACCAACTAAAGCCAAACGCAGTACGACCATAACCAGCATCGTTGTGAACAAAAAAAACGCTTTACGGTTTTCGGGCAGTTTCCTGTGCCTGAAAATGAAAATTGCCATACCGCAGACAACCAGCAGCAGAAAAGGGAAAAATAATATTTTCACCATACTTCCAAATGAATGAAAAATTTCCATATCCCCTCGATCACAATAAAACAAAATTAAAAATGCGCCTGAACAGATTCCACCCGTAATAAACAACAGGTACGCCGATTATAAACAATGACAGAACGAACATTAAAACGACCGAAACAAAAAACAGTGACAAGGCTTTCAGGCCGGGTAAAAGCTCCTGTTTGTCTTTTAAGGCCGGGAAAAGCTCGAATACCCCGACGATAAACACAAATTCCAAACTCTCATACCTGAATAAAGCGGCCAAACCGATAAGCGCCCCCGCTCCGCTCCAAAGCCGGACGGAATTGTTTTGTATCGCTGACAGCATAAATGCCGTACCGGCCGCGACCAGCGCTAAACCCCAGCCTTCACGCAAACAGGACGCGCTTAAGCGTATTGCGTAAGGATGAACCGCCGCCAGAAGCGCGGCAGCCAGAGCACATTGGCGGCTGCCGAATAAAATCAGCGTCAAATAAAACATCCCGATAATGAAAAAAACGCCCGACAGGATATTCAACGTTCTTCCCGCTGCCGGCAAACTCCCGAATAAAGGTTTTAAAAACTTCATCAGAAATAAAAGCATCGGAGGAATATATTCGTTCCCGCATGCCGTCTTGAAATCCGTTTTTTCCCACTTTTCAGCCAAAGTCAGATACAGAACTTCATCACGCTGAAGGTAAGTGGTTTCCAGCGCCCTTGCCAGACGTAACCCCGCCCCCAGTAAAATAACTGCGACAAGGCATATACTTATTCCACTTTTTTTTGACAAAATCATTTTTGACAGAATCATTTTTTTTAAAATTTATGTTTCCCTTAAGGGAACCTCTAAAAATTGCATTTTTATGTAGCGTAAGCGTCTTGAGCAAAGACACACAGCCTGCGCAGAGTGTGCTACATTGAATTATTAGAGATACCCTTAAATCTTGAATAATTCCCGGCGAAGTTCTTTACGGCTCACGTTTACTTTTTATGCGAAACCCGGTACAAACTTTCGAGCGCAAGCCGGTTTTTCTTTTGCAGGAGTGACAAATAAAGTTCGGTCGTCTTTATGGAAGCGTGTCCCATCTGTTCTTTCAGAAACCTTATATCCACCCCGGCGTCAAGCGAAAAAGTCGCGTAAGTATGTCGCAGGCTGTGAATGGAATACGCTGCCCGCAATCCGGCTTCCGCGGCACACTTTTTAAACGCTTTTTCCAGCGACCGGGTTGTAAGCCGCCGGCCTTTGCCGGAAACCAGCAGATAATCCTCCGGCAAAATGCCAAAACCCAGTTTTTCCCTGAGCCGCAGATATTCGAAACAAATTTTCTTGAATTCCGAATTGATCCAGACGTCACGCCGTTTGCGTCCCTTCCCTTCCCTTACAATCAATGAAGAATGTTCCCCCTGAATAATCAGATCCTTTACTTTTAAACCCGCCATTTCCATTACCCTTAGACCTGAAAAAAGCCCTAATTCCACCATAAACCAGTTCCGAACCAAGTTTATCTTTTTTCCCTTTATTCCCTGGTGCTTGAATGCCAGACATACTGCTTTAAGCTTACGACATTCTTCCATCCATAAGACTTTTTCTTCAACCGGTTTCCAGTGGGAGCTCTTTGGGGATGGTTCAGAAAACTCCTCTTTTCTGAACTGTTTTGAGTTAGATGTAGAATAGATAGAAGGAACTCGGATATAAAGTTTTTCCGAGTTTAAGGAAGCAACGTGCTTAAATTCTTGACAATGTGTTTTCATAATATGAATAAAACTATTGTCAACTAAGCACAAAAACAAAGGGTAACTTAAAGAATGATTTACAAAAAAATATGCGAGAAAAAAGACACTGTAGTAAGTTCAGAAAAGAGGAGTTTTCTGAACCTGATATATCTAAAATAGTAAATTAAAGCCGTATTGTCAAGCAGTAAAAATAAAAAAATCCGTTTTTCGTATTCGGCTCGTAATCGGGACGCGACCGACAAAGTCATCTCATACGAGGTAGGGACGGATCTCCGAGCCGTCCGTTTCCTCAAACTCGGCCGTTTCGGAGAAACAGCCCTACCTGTTTTCAGATTTTTCGGACTTTTGGCGGGGGCGTCAATCGGGAGTTGAATCCCAGAGGGATGACTTTACAGGGTGCGGCTACATCTGTTTCTCAACATGCAAAGCTTCCCGGTGTAGCCACGGCTGTCCCTGGCCGTGCGGGGGTAAAGGTACGGACAACAGAAGATTTTGCAGAACAATTTTTGAAATGGTAAAACCGAAGAACTATGACCCCGCCCAAAGGACGGGGTTTTAAAGACTCAAATAAAGGTCACTAATTTCCACTGACCGGACACTTCGGCTCGCGGGAACAGAATTTATCCGTTAATTCCTGTGTCTGCATATCATTTAGTTCTATGCTGTCCTCTCCTAAATGCCCCTGGCAGATGAAAGTCGTTTTGGCGGCGTTTTCCAGTATTTCCATACGGTCAAAGGCTTGTAGCAAAGTTTTACCCAAAGCTATGATGCCGTGATTACGCATGACGATGCAGTCGGCTTTTTCCGCGGCGTCGCCGATGATCCGCGCCAGTTCCGCGCTCCCCTGGCAGGCATAAGGGGCATAAACGATCTCCCCGACAACAACCATGGCTTCCGCCAGATATCGCGTCGAAATGCGGCGTTTCGAGGCGGCAAACGCGCCGGCATACACCGGATGAGCGTGGACTACGGCCTGAACGTCGGGGCGTCTTTTGTAGATTTCCACATGCATCTGCGATTCGATAGTGGGTTTGAATTTTTTCCCGACAATATTACAATCCATGTCCAGGACGCCGGTCTGTTCGGCCGTCATTCTGGCCTTGTCGGTAGCTGAAGGGGTAATCAATACTTTATCGCCGCAACGGGCCGAAATATTACCGCCGGAAGTAGTAGTAAGTCCGCATTGATACAAGCGGCACATAAAATAGGCTATTTCCGCGCTTAAAGATTTTATTTTGTCCATTTTCCGGTTTCTCTTTGATTTATATTGTTCCCATAATATATTTTACAACAAGATAATAACAACAGTTAACGGAGATATTTTCATGAAACTCGGCATTATCGGCGGTAGCGGGCTTAACCAGATAGAGGAAATCGAAAACGTCTCAACCCAAAAAGTAGATACTCCTTTCGGCGCTCCTTCGGATGAATTCACCTGCGGCACGCTCCACGGCCGGGAAATCATCTTTCTTCCCAGGCACGGCAAAGGCCACCATATAGCGCCGGGAGAACTCAAGCACCGCGCCAATATCTTCGCCATGAAAAAACTTGGAGTTACCCATATCCTGAGCATTTCCGCCGTCGGCAGTTTAAAAAACGAAATGAAACCGCGCGACGTCGTTATTGTCGACCAGTATTTCGACCGTACCAAAAATAATACGGAACACACGTTTTTCGGCAACGGCATTGTCGCGCATATCGCGTTCGCGCATCCGGTCTGTCCGCAAATGGCTGAACTCGCCGCCAATGCCGCTGAATTGGCGATTGCGGACTCAACCGACACTTCGCGCCAAGTCCATCGGGGCGGGACTTACGTAAATATGGAAGGCCCGGCGTTTTCCACCCGCGCCGAATCGAACTTTTACCGTGCTTCCGGCATGTCGGTAATCGGAATGACCAACCTGCCGGAAGCAAAGCTGGCGCGCGAAGCGGAAATTTGTTATACGACCGTTGCCATGGTTACGGATTACGACTGCTGGCATCCCGAAACCGATCACGTCACCGTTGATATGGTCATCGGGCATTTAATGGCTAATGTCGGTCTGGCGAAAGATATTATCCGCCTGGTCATAGACGGCCTGGGCAGCCTTGAAGCGTCATGTTCCTGTACTCAAGCGTTACAGAATGCCATTATTACCGATCCGCGGGTAATATCCCAAAAAACCAAAACCGAACTCAAGCCGCTGATCGGTAAATACGTAAGTTAAAAGTTTCCAAGCGTTGCTTAAATATCAGAGTTTGAGCACGCACGGCCCCAGGGGCGTAGAGAACTCTTTCTTGTATACAAAACATTTAAAACAGAATTTCTCGGCATCAAATATGTCTAAAATCAAGTATTCAATAGTCATTCCTACTTTAAATGAACGGGATAATATCATCGTTCTGCTCTCCCGGCTGGAAAAACTGTTTACCGACAAACCCGGCCTTTGGGAAGCAATCGTCGTGGATGAAAATTCCCCGGACGGCACTTATGAACAGGTTTGCGAGTTCGCGCGGGACAAAAATTTCATTCGCTGCGAAAAAAATCCTTCGACGCCGGGTTTGAGCCCAAGCATCGTTTACGGTTTTGACATCGCCCAAGGTGATTTCCTCTGCTGCATGGACGGCGACTTGCAGCATGACGAAAACGTGCTTCCCGAACTTTTCGCCGCCGCAGAAGAATACGATCTGGTTATCGGTTCCCGTTACATCGAAAACAGCGGCTTTGCCGAAAAATGGAACCCGATAAGGAAACTCGGCAGTAAAGCGGTTACTTTGCTGACGCGGCTATTTTTAAAAATAGCCGTCAAGGATCCGATGTCGGGATTTTTCGTTATTCGCCGCAAGGCTTACGAAGGCGTGCGTTCCCGCCTCAATCCGCAGGGCTTCAAAATAATGCTCGAACTCCTCTATATGCTGAAGACGGCGGAAAAAGATTATTCCGTAAAGGAAGTCGGGATATTTTTCCGCAACCGGGTCAAAGGCGAAAGTAAAATGAGTTTGAAAGTGGTAATTGAACTGGTGAAAATGCTTTTTGACTTACGGCGCCGCGCCTGATTTCTTCGCCGTCTGCAATTCCCGCTGTTCCCGCATCCATCTTTCGTGAATTTCCACTGCCCGGTTCCTTTCTCCGCCAGCATCCAGCGCTTTGAGTAAAGTCACCTTCAGATAGCGGGTCGACATATCGCCGGGAGGCATTTTGTCGATCAGTTTTACCGCGTCACCATAGCGTTTATTCCGGATAAGCACCAGTACGGCGGAACGCTTTTCGCTCATCGGGCGCAGCTCCCGTGAATCGCGAAAGGTCAGCGTGAACAGGACCAGGAAAAGCAGGAGAGGCCCGCCGCCCCGGAGATATTTCTTCCGGGAAAATTCCCGGATAATAATAATTACCGCAACACTGCCCAGGCAGCAAAGAAGCGGAACGCTCGGTATGCGGAAGCGGTAAAACATGGTAAACGGCAACATGGAGGCAGCGTAAGCCGCAATCAGAAGCCCCGGAAAAACGAGCGCTTTGTCCCTGAAACGGAAACATAATATCGCCAGTGATATTGACGTGAAGAAATTGAACGGGATAATGAAAATATTAAGGAATTCAATTATTTCGCGGTGGGCGTAAAATGAGAGACTGTTGGGTATTTCGTAGGAGGCCAGGTAATTCAGCGCCTGCGCCGGAAGATTGGCGGCAATCGATCCGGCCGTCCGGGCAGCGTTTCCGGCGGCGCTTGAGTGGTACGCCCCCATTACATTCTGCCAGTGTCCGGGAACAAGCGACACTGAATGGAACATGGCCGTATTGTAAATGAGAATTGGAATTAAAATCACAGCGATTCCGGCGGCGTAGTATAAAACGAATGATTTTTTAATATATTTCCTTACCGTGGGATAGAGGAGCATCACCAGCGGAGCCGCCGCGACCGGGATAAAATTCTCCCGGCCGAGGATGCACATTCCCATGAAGATCCCGGCAATAAGATATTCCGCGTTTTTCCGTTTTATAAACGCCGAAACGAGATAATTGGCAAAAAGCACAAAACACAGTGCCAGAGGCACCGCCCGAAGAAAGCTTAACGAAATAAGCGCCGCCGGGCCGTAGAAACAGTAAAACAAAGCGGCAAGCTGGCTGCACGGAGTCCCAAAACGCAAACGTTTACAGAGCTTATAAATGAAGACCGGGACGAGCGCGCACACCGCGGCCTGAAGCGCGCGCATGGCGACGAGGTTTCCAATTGACAGCAGATTGAGGAGATAAAGGAAAACCGTATACAGATACGAATACATGTAACCGGCTCCGGGAAGTTTCCCGTCAGCCAGGTCTTCGGCGGCTTTCAACATCGAGAGCTGATCCGTACCGGGTACAGGGCGGGGAAGCAGACCGTAAGTCCTGGCGTAAACGAGGGTCAGTAACAGGCAGAACAGAGAAAAACCATATATCAGCCAGGGAAAATTCCTGTTTATGAACCTTGAAGTTTTTGCAGACATAATTTTAAGCCGTCCTTGTTTATTGCCGCCGGAATCAATATACATATTTTTTTAAATAAGGCAAACATGCTTTGCTATATTGCCCGCGGTTTCAAAAAACTGGTTTTAGTAGCGCCGCGTCTCGATGAGACCGGCGACACACAACGTTAACAGGCTATATAACGTTGCTCTTTGCCGCTTTCATTGAAAGCCGGCCTGCTTGAGAGTCCCGGCATAGCCGATTAACATCTATTGTGAGAAATGTCCTCTTTTGCCGTTGGACAAAACGATTAATCAGCCCTATAGTAAACCCCAAAAGAATATTTATAATTACAGGAATATTTTTATGCCAAAAGCGCTGATTTTTCTGGCGGACGGAATGGCCGATCTGCCGCTAAAGGAACTCAACAACAAAACGCCGCTGGAAGCGGCTTTCACTCCCGCGATGGATTCCATCGCCGCCAGGGGCGGTTGCGGTACGTTTCTAACCTTGCCCGAAGGACTGCCGACTTCCTCGGACGTGGCGAATATGTCGGTACTGGGTCTCTACCCCGAAAAGAATTATCCCGGGCGCGGCCCGATTGAGGCGGTCAGCCAGGGAATTGAACTTGCCCCGGATGACGTCGCGTGGCGTTGCAACCTGGTGACAATTTCCAAAGATATATTAAAAGACTACTCCGCCGGACATATCGAAGACAAAGTGTCAAGACAGATAATGCTTGACCTGCAAGCTGAATTCGGCAATGATAAGCTGAGTTTTTATCCAGGAGTCAGCTACCGCAACCTGCTGGTTCTGCACGGTTCCGAATTTTCAGATAAAGTCGATTATCACAAACCGGATTCTTCGCAGGGAAAACATATTCGTGAGTTAGCCTGGACCGCCCTTGACGACAGCCCAGAAGCAAAACACACTGTCGCTTTTCTCAATGACCTGTTTGTGAAAACCGCCGGGTTCCTGGCGAAACATCCATTGAATGCCGGGAAAACTTCCCCCGCGAGCCATATATGGCCGTGGAGTCCCGGCAGGCGGCCCGCCATAGGAACTTTCGCGGAACGCTATCAAGGCAGGACGGGGGCGGTTATCAGCGCGGTGGACGTTATAAAAGGCATCGGGAAATGTATCGGTATGGACGTTATAGACGTTCCCGGCGCGACTGGTTATATCGACACGAATTACGCGGGCAAAGCCGCCGCCGCGATTGAGGCGCTCAAGAACCATGATTTCGTTTATCTGCATGTGGAGGCCATTGACGAGTGTTCCCATGAAGGTAATCTCGAACTGAAAATGCGCGCGATTGAGGATTTCGATTCTAAAATAGTCGCCCCCGTACTGAAGGCGTTAAAAAATGAAGGTGTAATTTTCGCGGCGCTCCCCGACCATCCGGTGCCGATTGAACTGCGCAAACATACCAGGGTTCCGGTTCCGGTCGCGGTTTGCGGGCCCGGCATTGAACCTGACGAAGTCAAAACTTTCAGTGAACGTAAGGCCCCGAAAGGCAGGCTCGGAGCAATGAAAGGCGACGAACTCATGAAACTTATTTTAGGAATGTAGCTCGCTTGAGTAATTTTTAGGCAAATATAGTTTTATTGACACAACCGGGATGGCTATGCTATACTGTTTTAGGTTGAATTATTAACTTTTTATTTGTTCGGGAAACGGTGTAGCCGCCCCTGTCTCCAGGGGCGCAGTTGAGGGACGCACGGCTAGAGACAGCCGTGGCTACACCTTGAAAATTTAGTCAAAAAATTTTAACATATGACGTTAATTGTTAAATTTTCATACTAATAAAGTATACATTGTGAAAAAAACAAAGAAACGGGCATGAATGACTCAAAACAGCGTATCCGGATTAATTTGATTGCCTTGTTTGTGGTAATTTGCGGTTTTATTCCCGGCGTGCGGGACGCCTTGTTCCGCGATCTATGGTTTGATGAAGCCCTGACCGCCGGGGAATTCATGCAGTTGCCGTTCGGCGCTATTTACCGCAACTATGTCATTCCCAACAACCAGATAATTTATACCATCTGCCTGAAACTGTGGAATGAACTGTACCCCGGCAACTTTTCCGTCGACATGTACTGGCGTTTATTCAGCGTCCTGTGCGCGACGCTTACGGTCGCCGTAATCTGTTCCCGGTGGCGTAAACGTTACGGGCTGTTTGCGCCTGTCCTGGTGATTTTTGCTTTCTGCTGTTCGCTGCCTTTTGAAATTTACGCTACCGCGGTGCGCGGCTATATGCTGAGCATGCTCTGGATAGTGTTGGCCCTGGAAGCCGCCCGTACCTGGATTTTTAAACCGGATTGGCGGAACGGAACGGCATATTTTGTCTTTTCCCTGCTGGCGCTGGGGACGATTCCCTCAAATTTATTGGCGCTGGGGGCAATCGTTATTTTCCTGTTTCCGTATTTCGGCTTCAAAAAAATATTCAAATGGAAATTTATTTATCTGGCAACGGCTCCGCTGTTGGCAACGGCTTTATTTTATTTGCCGCTGAGTAAAAAAGTGGCGGGAATCCTGAAACTGCATGAGGGCTGGGACAGCGGTTTCGCTGTATTGGGTATGGTCTACTCAAGCTTCGCAATTGCTTTTCTGCCTATTCTGGTCGCGGCGCTTGCCGGAGCGGTAATTTATTTCAGGAAAAAGAAAAATGCGCAATTCCTCTGGGTTTTGCTTATCCTGTTGATTCCGTTTCCGGCGGCCTTTCTGCGTTCGCCGGCTCCGTTTCCGCGGGTATTTGTCACTTTGTGGCCGTTATGGATGCTTTTGCTTTGCGCCGGATTGAGACACTTTACGGCATTCTGCCGGTTACATAATAAACACGTATTTACCGCCGGGTTGCTGTTGGCGGCAAGCATCGGCTGGGGGATGTTCTGCCATAACTACAGCTCGTCTTTAAACAGGGTATTTCACGGCGGCGGACACCTGGACGATTTTTTCACGCCTTATTACATGGCTGATGATTACAAACCATGGGCGCTGATCCAAAGGGTCAAAAAACTTTCGGGGGAAAATGAAATTCCTGTTTACGCAACTTTTAACGCGGAACCCTGCGTACTGCTGCTGTATGGAAATATGGCGGGGATAAATCCGCGACGCTGGCTTTTCGACGGGCCGCGCGGAAAAGTTCCGTACCTGCCGCCCGGTTGCTGGATACTGCTCAAAAGTTATGAACTGGAACGCGGGGAATTGGAAAATATAAAAAAACGTTTTAATCTTAAAACGGTAAGGCCATTGTTCCGAAGCGGCGTTTATTCAGCATTTCAGGCGGTCAATTAAATATAATAAGCAGCACGACAGTTGTTATTACGGCAACTACGCCGATAACCGTAAGGATTATAGTTTTTTTACGTTTCTTTGCGGCGCGAATCTTATCGGTTTTGCCTTGAGCCAGTTGACCGAGGAGAGTATTCATTCCTGAAAAAGTTCTTTTCATAGTATTCCGCATTTTGGACAAACGACGATTTTTCATTTCATCGGGAATATCGTCCAATATGTTTTTGACCCTGGTCTTGGTTAACTCTCTGTTTCCCATATTACTCCTTATCGCAGAAAATAACATTCAAAATTTTCTGACGCTTATTTATATAAAATTATAGCATTGTCAATGAAAAATTCCAAATGCCTTAAGTATTTTTTTAGTCTAAACTATAAAAAACAGCACGCTCGATCAGTTACTTGATCTGGGCGTTTTTCAGGTCCGGGATCATGCCGATGTCGCTTCTCGATATCGCCACCGTATTGGTGGAATCCTCTTTCTTCTTATTCTGTTTTCCGCTATTGGCCCGTCTTCGCCTTTCAATATCTTCGGGAAGGGCCAGTATTTCAAAAAGCGTACCGCATTCGGTGCAGTCCACTACTCCGCCGCAGTACTCAACAGGAACCAGGAACTGCATTTTGCATTCCGGGCATTCTATAGTTATCTCTTCGCTCATCTAAAAATCCGCTTGTCATTAAAACTTTTCTTGCAAATATTTCTGCAATTCCGTATCAGCGCTTTTTACCTTAGCAGTCTGTTCCGCCCTGAACTGTTTGAGTTTCCCAGCCAGTTCCGGATCAGCAAGCGCTAAAATAGATACTGCGTAAAGCGCCGCGTTTTTGCCGCCCGCTTTGCCGCAGCTAACCGCCGCTACCGGTATGCCCGGCGGCATCTGAACCGTCGCCAGTAAAGCGTCCATACCGCCAAAAGGTTCTGAGGCCATCGGCAATCCGATTACCGGGAGAGTCGTGTGGGCCGCGACAGCTCCGGCGAGGTGGGCCGCCATTCCGGCAACACAAATGATTACCTTGAATCCGCGGTTTTCCGCGGTTTCAACGAATTTACAGGCTTCAGCCGGGGTGCGGTGCGCGGACATTACGTGCGCCTCAAATTCAACGCCGAAATCCTTGAATACTTTAAAAGCGTTTTCAACCACCGGCAAGTCGCTCTGACTGCCCATCAAAATGGCTGCTAAGGGTTTTCTGCTCATAATATTCTCCGGTTATAGCATAAACATTGTGCATCCAAACTTAAATCGAAGCAAATGAGGCTACAGACATACTATTTCAGGCTGAATTTTTAACTTTTCCCTGATATTTGTACGGCTCCAAGTAGCGCCGTGTCTCGATGAGACCGGCGACATGAAACGTTAAAAGGCCGTACAGTGTCGCTTATTGCCGCTTTCATCGAAAGCCGGCCTACAGACAAGTCAACCGGCTTAAATTCCGCTGAAAAGAATTTTATTTTTCTTCTTCTTTTTCTTCGTCACCGGAAACGGCATCGGCGGACGCGGCGATATCCGCGAAAATATCAACTTCAGTGTTTTCACCGCCTTCGGTATAATACAATTTACCTTCGGCAATTTCCAGGAGCGCAATGTCAAGGTGATTTTCAGAGTCACATTTGAGCATCGGACGCGCACCCCAGGCAAGCTGCCTGGCGCGTTTGCCGGCAACAATCGAAAGTATTTTCGGATCAGTTATAACTTTCTTTGCACGTTCAAGATATGAATTGTTCACATTAAGTCTCCTGACTAAATTTTTTCATCAAAAGGCATAATTTACACCTTTTGATGAAAATGTCAACTTAATAATCGATAATTTCGCGGTGTTTGTCTATCGTCGTCAAATCGCCGCTCATAACGCGCATGAAGCGTTCTTCGAACTGTGATTCCGAGTCAAGAATATAACGTTCAGCGAGAACTTCGCGTTCGTCGTCCTTCAAGGCATCGCGCAGCATCAGCAGGCCGACGAAAACCATGGTTTCCATTTCGACGAGGCAGCGTGCGACAAGACTCTGGTATTCAGAATCCTTTTTCTCCGCCACATAAGCAACCGCTTTAAGCTGTTTTTCATACATCGTCGCGATTTTCTTTTTCAGACGCTGGAGAGCGCCTTCACAGGGCAAATCCATGAGTTCCGTGATGCGTTCATCGTTATGGCGCTGCATTACTCCGCCGATGGCGGCTACTACTTGAAGCTGAGTGGTGCCTTCGTAGATATTGGTAATGCGGGCGTCGCGATAGAAGCGTTCCGCCGGGAAGTCTTTCATGAATCCGGTTCCGCCATGGATCTGGATAGCGTCGTAAGCAACCTGGTTGGCGACTTCGGTAGCCATGGCTTTGCACATCGGCGTCAGCACGGCCGCCACGCGGCTCCAGTATTTAGCCTTCTGGCGTATTTCCGGGGTAACGTCTTCGCCATGTTCCGCCAGATGGGTATAACCGCCGCGCAAATCAACCGCGCGGGTGGTTTCATAAAGAAGCGCGCGAGTAGCGAGTATCTTGGTTTTCATTCGGGTCAGCATGTCGTAAATTGCCGGGAACTGGTCAATGGATTGTTTGAACTGCTTGCGTTCTTCAGCGTATTTCCGGGCTTCAAAGAAGGCGGCTTCGGCAATCCCCAGGGCCTGGGCGCTGATCGCGACGCGGGCGCCGTTCATCAGACTCATGACATATTTGGTCAAACCGCGGCGGCGTTGTCCGCAGAGTTCCGCGGGAACGTCATTGTATTGCAGTTCAGCGGTGGCGACGCCGTGAATGCCAAGTTTGTTCTCAATGCGGCGGACTACCAGTTGCGAGCAGGCTTCACAGATGAACATCGAAAGTCCGCGGCCGTCAACCGTGCCTTCCTCCGAACGCGCCAGAACGAGATGCACTTTGGCGCAGCCGTTGGTGATAAAGCGTTTCATACCGTTCAAACGCCACTGGCCGTTTTCATCCTGATGGGCGCGGAGGCGGACGGACTGGAGGTCGGAACCGGAATCCGGTTCGGTCAAATCCATTGAACCGTCAACTTCGCCGCGGGCGAAAAGCGGCAGGTATTTGTCTTTCTGTTCGTCGCTGCCGAATTCGCTGATGGTCTCAGCGATATCCTGAAGGCCGAAAAGATTTTGCAGTGAAGCGTCGGCGCGGGAAACCATTTCCGTCATCATGGTATAGACAGAACAAGGAAAATTCAAACCGCCGTACTTGTGACCGAGCATTGCGCCGGAAACGCCGGCATCGTTCAGGTCTTTGATATTCTGAACGGTCAACGGATAATAAGTTACGACGCCGTTTTCGAAATGCGGGCCGTTTTCATCGACTTCAGTCGAGCGCGGAGCGATATTCTCGCCGCAGATTTCCCCGACGACTTCGAGGACGCGCTTGAAGTTATCCTGAGCGTCCGCGTAGTTCTGCGGAGCAACGTCGAATTCTTTGGCGAGTTCATAGTTGTTCTCGCGCAGCGCGACCGCTTCCGCCAAATCCAGATTAGCCAGCGCAAACTGGAGGTCTTTATTTTCAGTAAAAAAGTTAGCCATGGTAAAAATACCTCCTCTTAGGCTTTCGCTTTAAATGCCGCGATCATTTTCGGGATAACCTGATTCAAATCACCGACAATGCCGTAATGCGCGATCGAAAGGATCGGCGCGTCCGGGTCGGTGTTGATCGCGATAATTTTCTTGGAATCATCCATACCGGCGCAATGCTGCACGGAACCGCTGATACCGCAGGCAATATACAGTTTCGGGCGAACAGTAACCCCGGTCTGACCTACCTGGTGGTCATGATCAATCCAGCCGGCGTCAACCGCAGCGCGGGAAGCGCCGACCTCGGCTCCGAGCGTTTCGGCCAAGTCGTAGATGAGTTTGAAATTTTCCTGGGAACCGACGCCATAACCGCCGGAAACAATAATCTGGGCAGCGCCGAGATTAATCGATTTGTCCTGGCGGACGCGCTCGATAACCTTGATAACCGTATCAGCGGCATCGAGTTCCACATCGACCTTGACCAGTTTGCCTTTCCGGGAAGTATCCGGTTCGTCCATCTTCATTACGCCTTCGCGGACAGTAACCATCTGGGGATCGTCCCAGGTGTTCACGATAGTGGCGATAATGTTTCCGCCGAAAGCCGGACGGATCTGCATCAGTTTGTCGGTATATGATTTTTTGTTGACTTTGTCATCAAAGTCGTCAATTTTCAGGTCGGTACAATCAGCGGTAAGGCCGGCGAGCTTTTCGGAAGCCACGCGCGGAGCCAGTTCACGGCCCTTGTAAGTCGCGCCGAACATAAGGATATTCGGTTTGTGCTCCCTGATCAGCGACATAATAACTTTGGCGAACGGCAGGACGGTGAACGGTTCGAGGCGTTTGTCTTCCGCCATGAACACGGTATCGCAGCCGTATGAATAAAGCGTATCAACACAGCCTTCCAGCTTGTCGCCAAGCAGGACAGCTTCAGTTTTTACTCCGAGCTTGTCAGCGAGTTCACGGCCCTTGCAGACCAACTCCAGGCTGACGTCGGCGATTTTGCCGCCTTCCTGCTCGATAAAAACCCAGACATTTCCGATTTTTTTCGTCATGATATTACCCTAATGTATGATCTTCAATAAGTTCGTGGATGAGGTCGTGAATTCCAGCGTCGGTGGGCGGAACTGATTTCGCGTCGCCGCCGGTAAGGATAACGCTCTGGATATTTTTAACCTTGGTGGGAGAACCCGCCAGGCCGATGCGGTCTTTATCAGCGCCGGACTCTTCCGCCGACCATTCGTGGATCAGGAGGTTTTTAGCGCGCAGGTTTTCGGTTTCCTCGGCAAGGAATTCAGCATCGGTGTAATTGGCGTTCGCATGGTCGTTGGCCAGTTCAGA
>JBAYCO010000030.1:0-15568 GCA_041668685.1 Victivallaceae bacterium
AATACCCGGCTCCGGGAAGGGCATTACTTTTTCTCCGATATCAAAAAAGAAGGCGTCCTGCTTTACGATTCCGGCAAATGCAAGCTCGAAAGAAGGCGCAGGATCGACCCGGCCCGGCGACTGGAAATAGCAACGGAGGATTTTGAGCAATGGTTTGAAAGCGCAGAAAGTTTTTTTGATAATTTTGAATATAAATTGAGTAAAAACGACTGTAAAATAGCTGCTTTTGAACTTCATCAGGCAACGGAGCGTTTTTATAAAGCCGCGATATTGACCAATAGCGGCTATAGCCCCAGGACCCATGATATTGAAACGCTGGGACAGACAATCGCCCGTGATTGTCCGGAATTCCTGAAAATTTTTCCGCAGAAAACCCGGAAGGAAGGAGACCTGTTCCAGAAACTCAAAAAAGCTTATGTTGACGCCCGTTATAAAAAAGATTACAGCATTATGAATGATGAACTGGTTTATCTGGCGGAACGGGTTAAAAAGCTCCGCAGCTTAGTCGAAAAAAGTTGTAAAGGTAAAATAGAAAGCCTGAAGAAGGGGATTTGATCAATGCCGGAACTTCAAAACAGCCGGCCGAACGCTTCTTTCGGTTCAACCGCATGGCGGCGTTTCCGGGGAGACAGTCTGGCGATGACCGGTTTATGCGGCATCACGGTAATGTTCGTCTTAGCCCTCCTCGTTCCGCTGATCGCCAACAACCGCCCTTTTGTCCTTATCGCAAACGGGGAAACGACTTTCCCTTTTTTGCGCTACCTGTTTGCGCCGGATAGTTCAGAAACCCTTATCGAACAGATTTTCAATTACCTGCTGCTGTTTTTCCTGCCTGCTTCAATAATATGCCTGACTTGCCGGAAAGCGGCGAAGATCAGGAACACTCTGCTGCTTGTCTGCGCCGCGCTTTTGCTTCTTCCGTTTTTTATGACGCGGAGCCGCATGGATAAAACCTGCTGGCGGGATGAAGTCGCGACAAATCATTATTCGGCGCTTTTCGCGCCGATTCCATACGGCCCTTACGAAGCCACCGCCGATCCTTACGCCAGGCCTTCCGCACAACATTGGTTCGGAGCCGATCAGAACGGGCGGGACGTACTCGTAAGAATGCTTTACGGGGCGCGGGTATCGCTGGCGGTGGGCTTGTTCGCGACTTCCCTGGCGTTACTGATCGGGACGGCTATCGGCAGGTGCGTAGGTTATTACCGGGGCCGCCTGGACCTGATAGTCATGCGGATAGTCGAAATAATCATGTGTTTCCCGACCTTCCTGCTCCTGCTGATTTTGATGTCGATGCTGAAAGACAGGGGATTCAACCAGTCGATACTGCTGGTAATAATGGTGCTGGGCCTTACCGGCTGGATCGGGCTGTGCCGCCTGGTGCGCGGCGAAGTGCTGAAACAGCGGGTTCTGCCCTACATAACCAGTTGCGAAGCCACGGGAATACCGGTATCCGGAATTATGTTCCGGCACCTGCTGCCGAATGTTTCAGGGCCTATCCTGATAAGTTTCACTTTCGGAGTGGCGGGCGCGATAATTTCGGAAAGCGGCCTGAGCTTTCTCGGTTTCGGGGTTCAGGCTCCGACCGCCAGTTGGGGAGGGTTGCTGCGCCAGGCTTTCGCGGACCCGCTCGGCTACTGGCACTTGACCTTATGTCCCGGCGCAGCTTTGTTCATTACCGTCTGCGCTTTCAATTTCACCGGCGAGGGACTGCGTAAAATATTCGACCCGAAATCGGGGAACTAATACCGAATCGCACTCTACGAGCTAGTAAAAATCGGTATAAACATCCGCGACGGGCAATTTGCATATTCCGCGCTTTGGTCCTATATTATGCAGAGGAGTTGATTATTTATCGTCAAAAAATACATAACTCATGGAAAAAGTATTTGGAGATGCTAAATTACTGAAATCGTTATTTTTATAAATGTCGTCTCCGGGCGTAATAAAATTAAAGATTAATTATGGACTACGAAAACATATATATTCATGTTCCATTCTGTAAACATAAATGTGATTATTGCGGTTTCTATTCAGAGGCGAATCCGGCTCCGGTGCGGATAAGAAAATATCTGGATAAACTTGAAAACAAGCTGGAAAACCTCTCCCTGGATAAGCCGGTCCAAACCCTGTTCTTCGGCGGCGGCACTCCGTCACTGCTCTCCCACGATGAGCTCCAGCGACTCAATGTCATGGTAAAAAAACATATTCCGTTGAACTCCAATACTGAAATTTCAATGGAATGCAACCCTGAAACTTTAGATTCGGAACGACTCCGGATAATAAAACAAATGGTTAACCGCGTCAGCATAGGCGTTCAGGCGTTCAGCAACAGCTTTCTGCGGGTGCTCGGACGCTCCAGTTCGGAAGACCATATCCGCAAAGCCCTGCAGCTGGCGCAGGGGTGCAATTTCGACAATCTGAGCATCGACCTGATTTACGGGATACCGGGCCAGACATCGGAAAAATGGCTGACCGGCCTTGAATTGGCCGTCAAATCCGGCATAAATCATATTTCCTGCTATTCACTTACAGTGGAAGAAGGCAGTAAACTTGGCGGTAAAATCGAAGATTTCGCCCCGATTGAGGATGACCAGACCGCTGAAATGTGGGTTAAAACCGGGGACTATCTTGCTGAACACGGCCTGGACCGTTATGAAGTATCCAATTACGCAAAACCGGGAGCCGAATGCCGCCATAATGTCAATATCTGGCATGGCCAGGCTTATCTTGGGCTCGGACCGGCGGCTTCGTCTTTTGACGGGCGGGACCGCTGGACGGAACCGGCCTCTCTTGACGACTGGCTGGCCGACCGGGAGCCGGAAAGGGATTTTATTGAGCCGGAATACCGGATGATAGAAATTTTTATTGTCGGACTGCGTACTGTTGAAGGCTGGACTCGTGAGTACTGGGAAAAAATTCCTCTCCAGGACTTGCTGAATGTCGAATGGCAGACAATGGTGGAAAAAGCAGTAAAGGTGAAAAAATCCTACCCTGACCTTTTGGATGTGAGTCCCAAAGTTATCCGTTTAACCCCAAAAGGATTGCTTTTCTGGAACACTATCGCCGAAGCCTGGCTGGAATAAACTGAACCGGAGCACGTTGTCCGCATGGAAAAATCTGCCGCACCAAATCCAATCGTCGATATGTTTGATAAAATCGGCAAGGCTGCCGATGTCATTGCCGCCGATTTTTATTTTTTCGTTTGTTTCCTGGGAGAGTTTGCGGTCGCGGTTAAGCAGATAATCCGCCACCCCCGCAAGCTCCGGCTTAAAGATATGCTTTATTATTTGGACATGTGCGGCAGTCAGGCTATGCCGATCGTCCTGTGCATCTGTTATCTGATGGGCGTTATCCTCGGCTTCCAGTTCGCACTGCAGGCGCGAAAAGTCGGGGCGGAAATTTATGTCGCCGACGGCGTCGGTTTTTCCATATTGAAGGAACTCGGCCCCTTTATGGTGGCGATTATCTGTACCGGACGGGCGGGAAGCGCTTTTGCCGCGGAAATCGGGACCATGAAAGTAAACGAGGAAATTTCAGCTTTACAGACAATGGGATTTTCGCCGGTCGGTTTCCTGGTCGTTCCCAAACTCCTGGCGATGCTGATCGCGACTCCCCTGCTAATCGTTTTCGGGGATTTTGCCGGGCTGGCCGGAGGCTTCACCGTCGGCATAACCATGATGGGCCTTACCCCGGTCTCCTATATTGACCGTTCGCTTGAAGTACTGCTGCCTTCGACTATGGCCATGGGAGTCCTAAAAGGGCTGGTGTTCGCGACAATTATCGCGTTGATCGGATGCATGCGCGGATTCCAGTCAAAGTCCGACGCCCAGGGAGTCGGGCGGGCCACAACTTCCGCGGTAGTGAGCTCAATATTCTTAATCGTCGTTGCCGACGCGGTGCTGACACGCCTTTATACCTTGTGGGGATATTAAGCATGAAAGAAGCGGAAACAATCGTGCAAGTTGAAAATCTGAGCGTTGGTTACGGAAAGACCGTAATCCTTGAAAATATTAATTTTTCGGTAAAAAGCGGCGAGATTTTCGGAATCCTCGGCGGTTCCGGCGTCGGCAAAAGCACATTGCTGAAACATATCATAGGACTTTATCCGCCTTTGAAAGGCGACATTAAAATATTCGGCTGCAGTATGGTGAACTGCCCGGACTGGAAAAAAGATGAACTTATGCGCCGATTCGGCGTCACTTATCAGGGCGGCGCGCTTTTCGGCTCCATGACGGTTGGAGAAAATGTCTCCCTGCCGCTGGAAACATATACCGACCTGACGAAAGATGAAATAGCGGAACGGGTCAGGAAAAAACTGGCCCTCGTTGATTTACAGGGCACGGAGGAACTGATGCCGGCGGAACTCAGCGGCGGCATGAAAAAACGGGCCGGGCTGGCGCGGGCGATGGCTTTGGATCCGAGCCTTCTGTTTTTTGACGAACCGTCGGCCGGGCTTGACCCGATAACCTCGGTGGAACTGGACCGTCTGCTGCTGCGCCTGCGCAACAAATTCGGCACGACTATTGTAATTGTTTCGCACGAACTGCCCAGCATTTTTGAGACGACCGACACCGTGATCATGCTTGACAAAAACACTAAAACCATCGCGGCGGAAGGCGACCCGAAGGAATTGCGGGTAAACAGCCCTTCTCCCTGGGTGCATCATTTTTTGAATCGCGAGGAGAACGATGCGCCGGATGACAATTTAAAAAATATGAAACAGGAGTTTTCTTATGCTTCAGGCAAATAAATTCAGATTAGGGCTTTTTGTTCTTCTGGGAACATTTTTATTCGTTTTCGGTTTGTTTATTCTCGGCCTTGAGGATTTGTTCATCAACAAAGCCCATTTCGTAAGCTTGTTCCCGGAGTCGGTTCAGGGACTTACTGTCGGTTCCCCGATAAAATACAAAGGCGTTCCGATCGGCACGGTGTCCAAAATCACCATTCAGGTGGAAGACAAACTCGTCCGGGTCGATATGGATATCAACCTGAGCGCTTTTTCCGCGGAAAAACCTATCAAGGGCGATGACAGGATGCCGTTGTTCAAGAAATTCATCATAAAAGAAAGGGAAAAGGGTTTGCGCAGCCGCCTGGAATACGCGGGCATTACCGGCTTGAAATATGTGGAACTGGACTATTTTAAGACAAAAACTCCGGAAAACCTGATCCCGCAGCCTAAAAACCTTGACAAATACGCGATTTATGTGCCGTCCACTCCTTCCGCCCTGAAAGACGTCCTGAAACTGTTGAACACTTCACTGGAACGCATTGCGAAAATTGATTTTGAAGATTTGTCGAAACGCCTGTCCGCGGTTCTGGACGGCGCGGAAAAAATTGTTTCCGGCCCGAAGCTTCTCAAAGCTATCGACCAGATGGAAGCCATGAGTGGCAATCTTAAAGAAAGTTCAAGGGTGCTGAAAGAAACCGTTACGCCGGCAAAGATGCGGGAAATCATTAACAACGTTGACAAAATCCTGGATAAGCTGCATAAAATAAGCTCCCGTCTGGATATACAGCTCAAGGAAGCCAGAATCGCCGATACGGCGGATTCATTCCGCAAAGCCGCCAACGCTGTTACCGAGGGCCGGGATATGATCTCGAACACCCTGCTGAAGGTCAACCAGGCGATAGACGCCTTTACGGAATTCCTGAATTACCTGAACGACGACCCGGAAGCGTTGATCAAAGGCAAAAGCAAAAAGAAAGTTCTATTTAACAAATAATAATTTTCAATACAACGTTTTTTACGCGCCTGTTTGCGGCTCGACTCCATGGAATTTCATTTCCGAGCTTAAAATGTCGAAAAAAAACTTGCACACGGCGTTAAGATTCTCTAATTTCGACTGTCTCGAACGAGCGCCAGCCGGCATCAGTGAAATCGACCGGGCCTTTTCGGATTTTTCTCAAAAACGCAGCCTGGCAAGTAACTTTCATTCGGCGATATTGCGGATTATCGCTGCCGGTGTTTTTTCCGCACCACATAATATTACCCGCCTGGAATAATATATCAATATGGACAGGCAGGGTGTGCCAAGTAGTCAGCATCATTCCGAAAGCGTTTTGCTCAATGGCAATTTCGCCAAGGGCATCAATGTTCAGCAAATCGTGCCATGGGGCAGTGACCACATCAAAACCATGTTCCATAAAATGTTTTACGGTGGCGTTTTTGGTTTTATCCTGAATTCCGTATTGCCAGTCGGCGATAATAAAATCCCTGGACAGCAGATCCAGCGCTTCGTGGGTTCGCTGGTCGGCCTGGCTGAGCGCAATATATCCGTCCCAGCAGGAAGCGTCAAGCAGCGCGTCACCCCAGATGAAAGGCCTGATGCCTTGTTTTTTCAGATCGGCGTTAACAGTGTTGAGATATTCGGCCAGTAATTTCGCCGGGTCATGCTGCCGGCAGGCGTCGCAGGTGGCGTGGGAATACGCTTCGTCACAGCCGAGGTGGAAATATTCGACTTCCCCGAAAAATTCTATCAATTCCCTGCGTACCGCCGCAAGCAGTTTCAGGGTTTCCGGGTTGCAGAGACACCAAGTCCAGCCGTCCGGCTCGAATAAGGGTTCGAGCAGCGGATTCTGATCGAGAACCACATGTCGGCCGCAACGCACCCGCGAAGCGGTCGCATGCCCCCAATGATTAAACATCGGAACCGGCTTCATACCCAAATCCCGGACCAATTGCAGTAACGGTTTTACCTGGTCCTTGGAATAGGCCTGAGGCCAGGCAAGCTCCGGCAGCGCGTCCAGTTTCAGCATGCCCCAAAATTCAAGAACCACGTGGGTATATTTATGCATTCCGAGCATTTGAATGCTCTTTTCCAAAGCCTTCAGGCTCGTTTCCGGGAAAATACACAAGTGTGCGCTTCGGAATTTCATGAGCGGATAGTCCTGAATTTCCGCACAAGGGATTTGGAAACCGCTGATTTCGCTGCCGCCGGGCCGGGCGTTAAGCATCTGGAGCATGGAAAGCCACGCCTGACGCAGCGCCGTTTCATCCGCCGCCCTCGCCGCTATGCCTTGAGCATCAATTTTCAGGGCGTAAGTTGATTTCTCAGCCAAATCCGGCAATACCGGAACTCCCTCCGCGGCCAGCGTAAAGGTATTTTCCGGTTGAGTTGTTGTGTTTACCGTAAGCGCAGATGTTCCGCTGGTAAAGTTCCGCCAGGTTTCGGCGAAAAAATCTCCGCATTGCGAATTTTTCGGCAGAGTCAAAACCTGCGGCTTATCGATCCGCAAAGTTCCTTCCTGCCATTTTACCTGTTTCGGTTCCGGATAGATCACTCGTGCCGCTCTGTCCATATTCATTTTTCCGATTTCCTATTTTTAATTAACCTTTACCGGGGAACAGTTACAAATGCTGTCATAACAGGCGTTCATAGCCTGGATAGTCTGCCGGTGCCAGCGGAGATTGATCAGCGGCTGCTTATTGTTACGAACGCAGTCGACGAATTCGTCAATCAGGCCGATCCATTCGTCAAAATACGTGTATTGAACCGTATAACGGTCGTTCGGGGCGCCGTTGTGATAGACGTTCGGGCCGAAACAATCACTGACCAGAACGCCTTTTTCACCGCTGATAGTCAGGTTGACTTCCATGCGTTTCGGGAAAACTTCCCAACCGGGGCCAGGCACTTTCAGACGTTCTTCCATGCGTGACCACGACGGATCGAGCAGGAAAACGGTTCCGTCCTTCATTTTACCGTTGACCAGCAGCATGTCTTCGACTTCCAGTTCCGGGCGGATATTCGGCGCGACTTCGGAAAAGACAAAATCAATGTCCGAACCGGTCAAATGCCGGATCAAATCGAAAATATGCGGATGATCGCATAACGCGCCGCCTCGGCAGCGCTCGTCGCCGGCTTTCAGGGCGATACGCCGGCCATAACTTGCTTCCGGCACGCCCTGCCACGGAAACGCCCACACCGGCGAAAGCGTGATATTAGTGGCCTGAACGGACAATATTTTGCCGATAGCGCCTTCCGCGATAAGTTTTTTCAGGCGGTGTACGACCGGATTATAATGCATTTCCAGTTCGACCTGACAAATGATTCCGGCTTTATCGACGGTCTCGATCATGCGGTCGTATTCATCCATGTCAAAAGTAGGGATTTTCATCGACAGTATATGGATACCGCGCCTGGCGCATTCTTCCACCTGCCGTAAATGTTCGGAATTGGCGGAGGCCAGCACCACAGCTTCGAGTTCCGGGTGCCGATCAAACATTTCCTGTTCGCTCATGTAACAGGGAACGCCGTGGTTTCCGGCTTCGAAAACCTCCCTGACGGTTTCGTTTTCCGCGCAGACCGCTACCCAGTCGAGTTTCGGGTTGTCCTTCAATGTCTGGTAATACTTGCGGGTATGCCCGTGAGTCAGGGACATAATTGCTATTTTGAGAGGTTTCATGATTTCCTGCCTGCTTTGCTGATCGAGGGTTTACTGTTCGCCTCGCTCTGTTTCGCTTCGTTTACCAATTCCTTAATATGTGAATCCTGCGCCATCCATTCCCCGGCTGTTTCCGGGACGGACAAAACCTTGAACGCGGCCCGCACCAGATGCACATCCGACTGGGACAATCCGAAAATTTCAGCATCCACATCCGTAAAGCATTCCGTTTTTTCCGCGGTATAAGTATAAATGGAACTTTGCGGCACTTGAACATCAACGACCTGGTCGGAAGCCACGCCGCGCCGGGCAATGATTTCATGACGGCTGAGCGGCGCGGCGTCTTTCGGCAGCATAGCGCTGCATTCGACGCTGGCGGAAATGCCGTTTTCCAGCTTGGCGATAATATTTACCGCCAAATCGCCGCTGAATACGGCGAACAGGCGGCTGACCGGAGAAGCGCCCAGCCATTCACAAAGATCGAGTTCCTGAAAGATCAGCTCGTCCAGACTTTCAGCTCCGGCCGATAAACTGGCAAAACGAAAAGTGGAAACGTCTTCCAGGGTCCGGTTAAAGATCAGGTTTTTGAGTTCGGTAAAGCGTCTTTCCTGCCGCCATGGCAAAAGCGGGATGTTCCTGCCGCCGGTTTCGAGACAATTACCGTTAATCTTTCCGGTTCCGCTTATCTGGTATTTTTCCAGCAGATAAGCGAGAGCCGCGTTTTTATCATTGAAGAAAGCGGTTTTCATTTTACAGGCTCTTGACTAAAGGTTTGTATTTTTTCACGTAGGCCGCGTTCTTCTCGTCGCCGCCGGGGGTGTTGGCGCTGTTCCAGACCGGCGGGGTAATGCCGCGCTCTTCCACGCATATCCGGATGCATTCGATTTCCAGCAGGTGCGCGATCGTGAAATCCACCACGTTTGATACCGGCGCGATCGGAATATTGAATCCCGGAATCTCAATTATCGAATCCCCTACCGGATTATAATCGTCGATACAGACGTCCGCAAGTTCAAACAGGTTTATTTTGCTGGAATGGCGGATAAAATGGTCTTCCGGCATTTCGTCCTGCCAGTACGAACTGGAAACGGCGATGATCTTTACGCCGCGTTCTTTCGCTTCCAGCGCCGCATCGATAGTAGCGGCGTTAATCCCGATATTGTGGAAGATGATCAGCAGGTCGTCTTTCTGCAAATCATAATATTTCATTACCGAACGTCCGAAGTTTTCACAGCGTTCCAACTCCAGGTATTTCAATGCCTGGTTAAAAACAGAAATACCGGTTTCCATGATCGGGTTGATATTGCTAAGGCCGCCGGCCCGGAAAAACATTTCGCCCATAACCAGCGTAGTATGTCCGCCGCCGCCGTAAACGTTGATCAGCCTGTCATTCTCAATCGCGTCCGCCATCATTGCGGCGGCTTTCTTGATGTTTTCGCCCTGTTCATCTACGACCCGTTTGATATTAGCAAACGCCTTTTCCACATAACCGAAATCATTTAACATGGTTTTGCTCCTTTGTTAAGTTAACGTTTTTAATAAATCATGATATTATTACCGAGTTCACTGATCAGCTTAAAACGTCCCTGCCGGGCGCGTTCATATTCATTCAGCGTCCGGGTAGTCAGGATTACGGCGTAAAACCGTTTATTCAAGTCCATGAACAGCGTCTGGCCGCTCCAGCCTGAATGATAGACCGTATGCGCGGAAAAGCCGGACGGTTTGAATTCGTCCGCGACAATCCAGCCGAAACTGCGCTGAACCGCCCCGGCATGTATTCGCGGCGCTGTCAGCGCATCAAATGAATAAGCGGAAAACAGCCGTTTTCCGGGCGCATATTCACCGCCTTTAAGCATGCATTTGCAGAATGCGGCAAGGTCGGCAGCACACGAAAATGCCCCGGCATTGCCGGCGCTGAAACCATCCCGGTAAAGCCGGAAAGCCATCTCGTCGGAAATCCGACCCGGCCCGGCGGCAGCGCAGGTTCTCGCAAGCCGCGCCGGATCTTCAGTGAGCGGTTTTCCCAGAGAAGTATCATGCATGCCAAGCTGCGCGAATATCCTGTTATGACAGAAATCGGGCAGCGAACAGCCGGATACTTCTTCCACAAGCATGCCGAGCAATTGAAAATTCCAGCACGAATATTCAAAATCACCGTGCCGCCCGGGCGGAGGCGCCAAAAGCAGGTTACGCCTTATTTCCCGTCCGGTGGCGGCGGTGTAATATTTCTGCGCCCCGAAACCGGAAACATGCATTGCCAGATCGCGTACTGTGATCGATTTCGCAAGGGGAGCGCGATAAGCGGGCAGATAGTCCGTAAACGGCCGGTCAAAATCAATCAGGCCGTCATCCCGGCAAATGGCAAGCGCGGAACTGGTTGCAAGCGCCTTGGTTACGCTTGCCATATCGATAACCGTATCCGTTCGCATTCTCGTACCGGTATCCGCGAATCCCCAGGCTTTTTCAAAGCGGGTCTCATCCGCCGTACCGGCGCTGATGACAGCGCCGTTAATGATGCCGGAATCAAGTTCCGATTTGATTTCCGCCTCAACTCCTGGGAAATCCGCGATGTGTATAACTTGTTTTCTGGACTTCATGTCAAAATCCATTTTGTTCTCTTTTTAATACTTGCGGGTAATTTTTTCTGCGGTTCCGGCAAGTTTTGCCAGCGTCGCGGGGAGTTCAAGGAATGCCCGGCTGCGGTCGGGAGCCAGTTCCGCAAGCGGGGTTGCGTAAAACTTATCGACGATTTCCTGATGTGTCTGCGCCCGTTTTTCCCAATCATTCCACGGGGAACGGTCCCCGGTCGCGATTTTTTTACGCACCCATTGGAAATACGCCTTGTTCGACGGAATATACACGCCGGTAAAAAGCTCATAGATATATGAACGGCAATAGTCATTTTCAGCATTGCCTTTGAGCGTTGTCTCGAAATCCGGATTGCATTCATGTTTGCTTTGCAAATCAAGCAGCGATTCGTAAAGGGAATAATCTTCATGCGCCGCGAGCAGTTCGGCGGTAAGTACAAACAACTCTTCAATGGCTTCCGCGAGTATCTGAATGGCGTTTTCATCCGCTGCGCCGTTGCTCCAGTCGTTCAGCAGCAATGCAAGACGAGAAAACCCGTAAGCAATGAGTCTTCCGGCAACCGTTCGGGCCAGGTCGATCAGATCGCGACGAATAAATTCATCGCTGTTTGCCGGGTCAAATCCGGATAACAGCGCAAACGCTTCGGAAGCCGTCGGCAGTGCATTCTCCATTTTTGCCAGACAGCAGCGGTGAAATTCAAGATTTTCCGGAGAAAACTTGGTATAGATATCTGACATAAAGATATTGAAAACTGAAAATTCACTGAAGTTTTCCCGGCGCGGCGACTGCGGGCCATGAAAACCGTTCAACATAGCCAGCGGAAAGACTTTTTGCCATATTGCGGTCATTTCCGGACATTGCCGCGCATAACGCTTCCGGCAGAATTCAGCGAGGAACGGGATTATTTTTTCGTTGACCGGGTTCCAGGCATTTGCCGCCATATATTCGAGCATCAGCGTATCCGTATGAGACGCTTCCGGCCAGAATACCAGTCCTTTGCACATCGGGTCGGCGGCGGCTATGGGAAGCCGGCGTTCGATGACGTCATAATTCCCGCGCACTTCCGAACCGGGCTCATATTCATGGAAAATACCGAATATCCACGGAAATTTGCCGACAACGCCCCAATTCGTAAAGTTATTCAACTCATCCGAAGTATCGGCGGTATAATCGAAAATAATCGTATTCGCGGGATCGAATTCGTTCAGCAATTCCCGCACTTCCTCCGGCGTCCAGTACATGGAAAAATCCCAGCTGGCAATCAGCAGCGGGGCGAAAGGATACTTGCGCCGCAGCCATTCTATAATGCGCCGGTAAGAATAAAGCTTCATCTGCAAGTTCCGGTCGCGGTCTTTGTAGCACATGCGTTCGGCAAGTCCGATCGTATGGAAAATATCGGGACTGCCGTAATTGGCGATATGCGCTTCAGTCAGTTTGAAATAGTTGTCGAGATGTTTATCCTGGCGGATATCCCATACCAACCCGGTTTCTTCGCCGTAACTGCGGGTTGCCTGGGGAACAAAATCCGGTTTGACCTGCTCCAAAAAAGCTTTCGGCGTCCGGCTGTACCAATGCGTCATGGTGCCTATGTCTTCCGGGTGCAGCAGATCCCGTTCGCGGGCATATTCCAGAATTTTTTTGCGGAGTTCCCCGCGATACCGTAAACTCCAGAACAAATCGCGGTCGTTATAGGAACGCGCTATGGATTCCGGCTGTTTCCAACCGGGATACTTGACGATATCCGGGAACGCCAGTTGGAAAAGGTCATCCATACCGATTCGCAGCATGAACAGGTTCAAGCGTTTTTTCAAAACCCAGTCTATCTCCCGTTTCCAGTCTTCAAAATCCCAGTGCTCCGCCTGGAACCGTTTCAAACTGCGATGCGCAAAATAACGCAGCCCGCGATATTCGAAGCGCGGCCGTTCTGTGACATCCAGATCTTTAATGGAAATTTCTTTGCGGGACGGAATGACGTCGCCATCCCAGAAATAGCGGCACTCAGCACGGCGTTCGAAAAAATCATAAACCGCGTAGAGCAGCGAACGCCGCCGGCCGCCGGCGATAAACAATATGGTTCTTCCATTTTCCTCAACGGAACGGAGCTGATATTCATCGGTGCCCGTTTTGACCGAAAACTGCGGAATAGTGCCGTCAAGTATTTTTTCCAGAGCATAAGGATTCACCGCGTCCGAACCTAATACGACCATATCCCCGTCCGTTTCCGGACGGGTAATGATCCGCGGCGTATCGCCGGTGACTTTTTCATAAAGAGAACAGAATTCATCCGCCGCGATTTTAAGGAATCCAGTGTTTTCCGGAATAAGGATATTTAACATTTTCAGCCTCTGTTTTTTTTCAGCGCCCGATTATAATTTTCACCAATTCTATCCCATAACTTCAGCGCGTCCGGCGCCGCCAATACTGTTCCGTAGCCGCCGCGATAAGTCCAGGTTCCCAAACGGTCAACGCCCAGTTTGTCATACAGATCGACGACTTTATCGATCTGCGCGAAATCGGCTGGCTGTTTGTAATAGCCCATCAGCCAGCGTTCGGACTGTTTGCCGTATTTGCGCGCCATATCCACCGTCCGACGGGTGATATGCTCGAAAAACCCTTCCGGCAGTTCCCAGGCGATGATCGTCGTCGAAAAAACGTCGAAATACGGAGAAGCGGCCACCATGTCCCAGTTGTCATAACCGCGATACTCGGTTACATAATAACTGTTCAACGTCGCGTGAACGCAGCAGGTTATTTCCGACTTCGGATTGATTTCCTTGATCTTACGGGAAGTGTCTTCCAGAATGAACAGGGCTTCGCGCCATCTGAACTGTTTGACGTCGTCATTCATAATGCGCGGCATCTCGTAACCGTAATAATCCTGGAATTTTTTCATGCAGACCGGGCAGCGGCAGGCCCATTCATCGGAAGCGCTGCCGGTAATTGAAGCATAGGACTTCGGGAAAGCGTAATGCGGTTCATCCCAGAAAAAGCCGTCGGCCTTGGTTTCACGCGCCAGTTTCAGGCAGAGCCGCTGGAAATAATCCCGGAACGATTGCGTATTGAAACAGGCATGCGGGAGTTTTTCGCCGCTGATCGCGCCCACCTGGCGGTTTTCGGTGTTGTTCTGGAGGAACAAACTGACCTGTTCGCCGCCGAAATACTTGCCGACGCCCCAAGTGTCAAGCAGAACGCGCAGTCCAAGCTCGTGCGCTTTGTCCACGATTTTCGGGATATTCGGGAACCAGAAGTCCATATCGAACTCCGTGATCGCCAGAATTACCGTCGTGCACCCGTGATCGAGCATTTCCCGGAAATCCTGTTCCGCGTGTTCGACGTAGTTAAGCCCGTAATAACTGATTGCAGTTTGAGTTATAGCCATAATTCACAATTCCTTTTTAGTTACAAATGTTTAAAATTCTATTGACTTGTATATATTTTATCTCCGAAAAGATGAAATTCAGCGTAACGGATAGCCTAACGCAAAGGAAGCGCCGTTTGCGGCCCGGATGATCGCGTTCTGGTATTCTTCCCGGACTTCCCCGGACAGTTCGCCGTCAGGCATGGCAATACCGATTGTCGCGATCAAATGGCCGCTTTTGTCAAAAATCGGCGCGGCAACCGAATTTTCCCCCTCACGCCGTTCCGAACGGCTTCCGGCTATCCGGTATTTCCTTATTTGTTCGTATTCGGCCAAAATAGCGGATCTCTCAACCAGCGTGTACGGGGTCAATTTAACCGGAGGTCTCCGTTTCAACAGGGTTTCGAGTTCTTCCGGGCTGAGATAAGCGGCACAGATTTTGCCGCTGCCGGTGGCGTAGGGATCATTTACCGCTCCGACCTCGGCAATGATCGAAGCCGAATCCACCAGGCTGCGCGGATAGATAACATCACAGACAATCGCTTCCAGGCCAACCGGAACGCTGGAATATGCCCCCCGACCGAAACGGTCAACCAGTTCCTGCATGTAGGGGCGGATAACGCGGCGCTGCTTCATTGCCGCCAGGTAATTATGCGAGAGTTTGAGAATGCTCAAATTTATCGAATACTGTTTGTTTTCCGGATTCTGGCTGACATAACCGACTTCGGTCAGTGTTTTTAATATCCGGCTGGTCTGACTTTTCGACAAATTTAATCTACGGGCAAGCTCCGAGGTCGAACAATCCGAACCGCTTTCCGCCAGAAATTCCAGAACATTAAGTCCATATCTTAAGGTATTATTCATACTCTACTTTAAGAACGTTCCTCATAAAGGAACACTGTTTCCTTTTGTTTCACTATATGAATATAGTATGAATTTTAAAAAAAATCAAGAATCCTAAAAATAAATTCCGGAAAATTCTCAATTGTCTTTCCGTTTTTTCACTTTTTAAACCGGTTTGTGCCATAAACCGTCGAAGAACCATATTTTGCCGGAAGAATATTTGCTTTTGGCGGATATGCGGTTAATTTGTAAAGGTTGCTGGAAATCAATATGGAACTGTCAAACCTTCTATGAAAAGTGAGCTTACTGAAAGATAGAATTATGAAAACAGCGGACTTGATGCGGAAGTAATTCATTATCGTTTGCTGTAAAGGTGTAAATTCGGCATAAAGC
>JBAYCO010000031.1:0-15512 GCA_041668685.1 Victivallaceae bacterium
ATAGTAGCTCAAGCGTCTCGCTTGAGTCATGAACGGACAGACGTTAACTGGTCACCGACACAACCGGGACGGTTGTGCTACTATCACGTAAAGCAGCACATTCAGCCTCAGGAAAAGACTGAGACATTACAGTAAATCGGCATAAAATTTGCTTTTCTCTTTTAACGGCTTTGCGAATCCGTAACCTGGCTGTATATTTTCTGCATGAAGAAATCATTATCACATCTGCCGGAAGACAAACGGGACGAACTCAGGGCGGTTACCGAAATCATTACGGAAATGATCGACGCCGAATTCGTAATCCTGTTCGGCAGTTACGCCCGCGGCGATTGGGTCGAAGATAAATATGTCGGTGACGACGGCATTCTTTACGAATACAAAAGCGATTATGACCTGCTTATTGTAGTCAAAGACCTTGCGAAATACAGATACAAAGGCTACCGTGACAAAATTACAGGCAAAATCCTTAGAATGCTGCACCGCGATATTTATCTCAGTATTATCATGCACAGCGTTGATGAAGTCAAAGCGGCGATAAAACGCGGGAATTATTTTTTCTGCGATATTAAAAAAGAAGGAATACAACTCTATTCGTCCAGGCGTTTCCGGCTTCCGGCGGTAAAGGAACTCAACCCTAAACAGCGCTTGAGTAACGCCAAAAGAAATTTCACGGACTGGTTTGAAAGCGCATCATCTTTTTTTATAACATATAATTCCGTATTTGAGCGCAAAGATTATAAACAGGCAGCTTTTCAGCTCCATCAGGCAACGGAAAACTTTTATCATACGGTTGTCTTGGTATTTACCGGCTACAAACCCAAACTGCATGATCTTGAAATCCTGGGCATACAGGTTGACCGCCTCAGCGCTGAATTTAAGGAGATTTTCCCGAAAAACACGGATGAGGAAAAACGGCTTTTCAAATTGTTAAAACAAGCCTATGTCAGAGCCAGATACGATATGGGTTACAAGATCGCCAAGGAAGAACTCGAATATCTTGCCGAACGAGTCAAACTGCTTCAGGCAATTACTGAAAAAGTCTGTAAAGAGAAAATAAAAAGTCTTGAGACGTGTTTATAGACGGGGTTGGCTACATCTTTTCCGTTTAATCTTTTGCTGACAAGTAGTCGCGAGTGCGGCCTCGCACCGCGACCTTTGCGCTCAGTATGACGAGGCGACTCAGCCCGGCGAACGTCTTTGTCGCGGAGTAGGCTGCTCCTGCGAATATTTCATTGCTTGAATATCCCAGACCGCGAAAAATAAAATCAAATGGGTGCGCTGATGATATGATGTAAACTTCCGAGGCATATGCGTCAAATTAAGCGATTATAAGCCTTTTTAATATCCAATATCGAACAAGGAATATCCAATAACCAAGTATATTTCCCAATGAATTATACTGTTTCAGGCTGAATTTCAGATTTTTGCCTTATACTTAATTTGCGACTTGAAGTAGCGTCGCGTCTCGATGAGACCGGCGACATGAAACGGGTGCGACTATAGAATAATGTAAGAAGTCACAACTGATATAGCTCCGCAGGAGCGATTTTTCAGTAGCCGTGGCTACGATATAATCATCCCTTCGGGATTCAATCTTCAAGCTCTATTCCGTTGTCTTCGCACCACTGGCGCAGGGCTTTTTGCGTTTTAGAATTTTCAAAATCGAACCACGCCTGCAGGAGCCCTTCTGTTTCCAATAAAGATTTAAAATTTGAATAAGCGCCGCGATGTTGAAAAAAATTCCCTACCAGTCCCGCTTTTTCCGGCAGTTTTTCCTCCACAAACTCAAAAACCAGAGTTTTACCCAGGTCAAGATCGTTTTTGTGCGGGATATCAACACAATTGTCCTCATCCAGAAACTCCCCGGCGGCTTCGATTTCATCCAGTTCTCCAAACTCCGACTGATAAAGGATTTCTCCGGTATCCTTTCGCAAAACAGCACTGTGCTCCCCGTATGAACCAAAATTGACGAATTCATAAGCGTTTTCAATATCATCGAATTTTATCATGGTCAGCGTTTACCCTTTCGTTTCATTTTACGGATTTTTTTCAGAACTTTCTTTTCTTTCCTTTTGTTTTTTTTGATTTTCTCCTGTAATTGCCGATTTTGTACCATGGTTTGCGCAGTGAGTTTTCTCAATTTTTCCTTCAACTCCTTAAACGGATCAGGCGTTACCCGCACTCCATCAGGAACAAGCCCCATTCCCGGAACTCCAAGCTTATAACGAATATCTTCCCAAATGCCGACATGGGATTCATCCACTTTTCCTGCCGCGAATGCTCTTTCCATGGTTTCCGCCAGTTCAACCGCCTCAAGATCAGTCAGGCCGTCAATAAGAAAAGCGTTCAAGCTGGATGAATTGTTTTCATAATCCATAAAACGCTTTGCCATAGCGTCCTTGACAATATTTTCCATATCATGGTTGTTTTTAGCAGCGCAAGCCAAACAGTCCACTGCCGATATTGTCGTATAATCGCCATATGTTTTTATCTGGATAAAATCGCAAAGGAACACAATTGCAGCTTTGTCCGCCATTTTACCCGCCTGTTCAAGGTCAGTCATAAGCAGATCACTTTCAATTTTAAGTTTTTCAGCGTTGTCCAACAACTCAAGCATTAAGCGGACAGCCTCAGTTATGTTAACGGCGGCAGCGGCGCGCCATGCGGTAATAGCGACATTCCATCTTATTCTATCTTCTTCATTCCCCGAAAATTCCAGCCACAGTCTCGCCAGTTTTCTTAAATCAGGAAGGTCTTTTTCCGTCAGAGACAAAATTTCAGCATAATCGGATTCACCGATAGACTCGTCGAGAATCCCTTTGTCCTTACTTATAAAGTTTTTAATTTTAGCAAAAAGCTCGTTGTGAAAAATTTCTGGATTCATAAAATCAGGGCTCAGGTTAAGTTATTCATATTTTTGCTGAAGCGCTTAACCGTAAAGTAATTTCAGATTCGTGATTTTCAAAAGCGCAAACTTATAAATTCATGCTATTTCATTGTACAGCTTAAACATTTGCATAATCCGAAATTTTAAAATTTACAATATACTATGTGCAAATTTTCAGTAATACGAAAATCGCATTGATCTTTTTTGAAAAGCCTTTTCAAAAGCGGTATTGTATTATAAATAAAAGGTCGCTTAATTGCCTTTCGCGTTGCTCAGGTTCAACCTACGCAGAGTGCATCCGCCTTATTATTAATTTTGTTTGAGGATTTTTTATGTCAAAAATGAAAGCAATGAGATTAACCGGCATCCGCAAAATGAAAATGCTGGAAGTAGATAAACCGCAAATCGTTGCGGATAACGATGTCCTTATAAAAATGACCGATGTCGGCATTTGCGGTTCTGACGTGCACTATTACGCGCGCGGCAAAATCGGGTCGCAGATCGTCAAATACCCGTTCACTATCGGTCACGAAGGGGCGGGGATCGTCGAAGCCGTCGGGTCAGCCGTTAACCGGGTTAAACCCGGTGACGCCGTCGCCATCGAACCGGGTACGCCGTGTCACCATTGCGATCAATGCCTTATCGGCCGGGAACATACTTGCAGAAATTTGACCTACCTCGGCTGTCCGGGACAGGCCGAAGGCTGTTTGAGCGAATACATCGTCATGAAAGAAGATTCCTGTTTCCCGCTCGGAAACAAAGTAACGCCGGAAGAAGGCGCGCTTTCCGAACCCCTGTCTATCGGGGTTTACGCGGTGAAACTGTCCATACCGATGAATGGCGCGAAGATCGGCATTCTCGGCTGCGGCCCAATCGGTTTGAGCGTCCTGCTGCCCGCGCTGGCGCAGGGAGCCGAAAAAATTTACGTTACCGATAAACTCGATTACCGGCTCGAACTCGCGAAAAAAGCCGGAGCCTGCTGGACGGGAAACCCGCTCAAACAGGATGTCGCAAAGGCTGTTGCCGAACAGGAATCCGGCCTGTTGGACGCGGTTTTCGAATGCTGTGGCCAGGCGGACGCGGTGGACAACGCGCTGGCCATGCTTAAACCCGGCGGCAAATTGATGATGGTCGGGATTCCCGAAACCGAAACGCTGCCGTTCAACATGGACAATATGCGACATAAGGAAATTTGCGTCCAGAACGTCCGCCGCCAGAACCACTGCGTCCAGGCGGCGCTGGATATGATCGCCCGCAAAGATTTTGACGTAAACATCATGACCACACATCATTTCAGTTTCGCGGAAACTCAAAAAGCTTTAGATCTCGTTGACAAATACGAAGACGGCGTAGTCAAAGCGATAATCAAGTTTTGATTTTGTTTGCTATTTCATCCTTGACAGATTATTTTTTACTAAAGGTTAATCTATTATCTGGGGTTCCGTTGTGAAACAGGAAATTTTGCCGGGTTTTAAAATTTTCAGCCGGGGCGATTGCGTCGTTTTCAGATTGTCGACAAGTTCCAAAGACGAAGGCGCGGCCTTTTTAAGGACCAATCTGGGGCGCGCCGCGGTAAAAAGACAGGAAATCGTTGATTTTACCGAAAAGGACAAGGTGATACTTGACCGTGACTGGCACGACCTGCCAATGCTGAAAAAAAACGAAAACTGCTGGGAAATCAAACTGCCGTTGGTCGAAGCCGGCTGTTTTCAAGCGAAATGCTGGTTTCTGCGTCATGCCGACAAGAAACAGATCTGGCCGGACGGCGATAATTTTCATTTGAAAGTTGAACCGGCAAGAAATCTGTGCGGCAATACTATTTATACGGTATTTACCCGCCAGTTCGGCAAAAATATCAACGCCTGCGCACTGCCTGAGAAAGAAAAGGAAGCCAGGGAAATGCTGAACCGGCACAACTACACGGTAATCCCGCCTTCCGGTACTTTCCGGGACGTAATCAAAAAACTGGATTTCATAATTAACCAGCTCCAATCCCGGATAATTCAGCTTCTGCCCATTCACCCGGCGCCGACGGTCTACGGCAAAATGGGAACTTACGGCAGCCCTTTCGCCGCTCTCGATTATTTTTCGGTTGACCCGGCGCTGGCGGAATTTGACAAACTCAAAACGCCGCTTGACCAGTTTCTCGAACTGGTGGACGCAATTCATTCCCGCAACGCCAGGATTTTCCTCGATATCCCGGTAAACCACACCGGCTGGGCCTCCCGCCTGCACGGCGAACACCCGGAATGGTTCGTGCGCAACCCCGACGGCAGTTTCCAGTCGCCCGGCGCCTGGGGAGTAGTCTGGGCGGATCTGTGCAAGCTGGATTATCAGCGCGAGGAAGTCCATACCCTGATGGCGGATATTTTTCTTTACTGGTGCCGGCGCGGCGTTGACGGTTTTCGCTGCGACGCCGGATATATGCTGCCGGAGGCGGCCTGGAATTATATCGTCGCCCGCGTCCGCCGGGAATACCCGGATACGATTTTCCTGCTGGAAGGCCTCGGCGGTCCCCGCGACGTTCAGGAAACCCTGCTTTGCAAGGCAGGGCTGAACTGGGCGTATTCGGAATTGTTCCAGAATTACACCCGTGAAGAAATCGAAAGTTATTACCCCTATACCGCGCACATGAGCCGCACGCACGGCTGTTTCGTGTCCTATGCCGAAACCCACGACAACAACCGCCTTGCCGCGAAATCCGTTCTTTTCGCCCGGATGCGGACGGCGCTTACCGCGCTTTTTTCACACAACGGCGCTTTCGGGATAACCAATGGCGTCGAATGGTTCGCGACGGAAAAAATCGACGTCCACGAAGCGCGTTCGCTGAACTGGGGAAACCCGGACAACCAGACCGCCGAAATCCGCCGCTTGCAGGTGCTGCTTGAAACCCATCCGGCATTTTTCGCGGGAGCCGAAACGGAACTTATAACGGTTGACGGCGCGAATGTCGCGGCCCTGCGCCGCACCGCCGCCGGGACAAAACGTGAACTGCTGGCGCTGGTCAATCTGAATACGGGAAATTCCCTTGCCGTAAAATGGGCGGCGGCGGAATTCGGTATTGACGATGCCGTTTATGATTTGCTGACCGGGAAACAGGTCGATATAATTAATCACGGCCACCTGCTGGAATTCAAACTGCAAGCGGGGCAGGTACTCTGTTTAACGCGTCATCGGGAAGATCTTGAACTGCTGGAAAAGGCGTTGCATGTCAGGCGGCCGGAACCGCCTGCCTTGACCCGGCAGCGGCAATACGCGGAACTTTTGAAAATATATACCCGTTATCGCTCATACCATGATTTATCCGGAGTGGATATCGATAGCCTGTCGGATAAATTCACCAGTAACCCGGAAGAACTCTGCGCGGAACTCGCCGGTACGGAAATGCCGAACGTAACAGTCTGGAACGAAGACTGCGATTCCCGGCGCAATGTGATGATTCCCAAAGACGATCTGCTGCTGATAAAATGCAGATCGCATTTCCGGGCCGAAATCAAAAATGGTGATTTTACGGAAGCCGCCCTCGAAAGCCTTGAACTTAAAGACGGAACTTGTTTCGCGATTGCGACTGAACTGAAAAACAGTACCGCCGCCACTCTCCGCCGGAAATTGCGGCTGCGAATATTCGACGGGGGAAAAGTGCGCACCGTAAACGGCAGACTCCTGCTCCTGCCCAACCCCGGACGGGTGAAGTTCCGGCATGTTTTCGAGCAGCGGGAGATACGGGAACGGGATTTATACGCGTTATGCACCAATAATCTCGGCGGCATGAGCCAGGTTTCCGCATCCTGGGGAACGGTACGAAGCAAATACGACGCCGTTCTCGCCGCCAACCTCAACAGCGAATACCCGGTCGACCGCCATATCATGTTCAGCCGCTGCCGCGCATGGTTGGTATACAGCGACTATTCGCAGGAGCTGAACCTGTCGTGCATGGAGTCTTTCCGGGCCGGAAACGGAAACCGGGCGGAATGGATTTTCAAGGTCCCGGCCGGACAGGGAAAAAGCGTTCCCGTCCATATTTCCCTGCAAATGCCTGAGGACGGCAATGCCGTCAGTTTCCATATTCATCGGCCGGACAGCGGTTCCGTGTCCAGTCTCCGTAATGATATTCCGGTCAAAATAATTCTGCGACCAGATTTGGAAGACCGGAATAATCACCGCACGACACGGGCTATGGACGGCCCGGAAAAACATTTCAGGGAAGCCGTCGCCAGTTTCAGCCGGGGGTTTGAATTCAAACCCGCCGCCGGACGTTGCCTTAAAATGGAACTGAGCCGCGGCAGCTTCGTCCCTCAGCCGGAATGGTCTTATATGGTTGATCTGCCGCTCGAAAGGGAACGCGGTCTGGAACATAATACGGATATGTTCAGTCCCGGTTATTTCCAATTTGAACTCAAGACCGAAGAACCGGCTGAACTCTTCGCCGTCATTGACGGTTCCGGAAACGCGGGCGACATCTGCAAAGACCGCTTCAACTGGGAACACTGTTCCCTGAAAGAACGTAATTCCGTTGAAAAAATCATGAAGTGCGCCGTCAGGCGTTTTATCGTGAAACGCGAACGCTTCAAAACAGTCATTGCCGGTTATCCCTGGTTTCTCGACTGGGGACGGGATACCCTGATCTGTCTGCGTGGAATGATCGCGGCGGGATTCATGGAAGAAGCTAAAAACATTATCTGCCAGTTTGCCGCTTTCGAAAAACAGGGCACTATCCCGAATATGATCCGCGGCAATGACGATTCGGACCGTGACACCAGCGACGCTCCGTTGTGGCTTTTCGTCGCCGTGAATGATTATTGCCGGGAAACCGGCAACGACGCCATTATGCGGGAGAAGTGCGGCGCCCGCACAATACAGGAAGTCCTTGCGTCGATCATAGAAAATTACCGGCGGGGAACCCCCAACGGTATCGTAATGGACCAGGAAAGCGGACTCATCTTCAGTCCGGCGCATTTTACCTGGATGGATACCAATTATCCGGCCTGCACTCCCCGCGAAGGCTACCCGGTGGAAATCCAGGCGCTGTGGGCGGCGGCGCTCGAACTGGCCGGACGCTATGATAAAGAACTAACGAGTTTAAGGGAAAAAACGCTGGAATCCCTGGCCGCGTTTTACCGGCTGCCCGGCAAAAATTATCTCTCCGATTGTCTCCACGCCGCTCCCGGAACAAAAGCCGCCGCGGCTTCCCCTGACGACGCCTGCCGCCCGAACCAGCTTTTCACGGTTACGCTGAACTGCATTCAAGATCCTTTGGTTCGTAAAAATATCGTGCGTGCCTGCGAACAACTGCTGACGCCCGGAGCTATTCGCAGCCTCGCGGATGCTCCGGTCGAATTCAAACTGCCGGTCAGGGACCGGGGAAGGCTGCTGAATGACCCGTCCCACCCTTTCCAGCCTGAATATTTGGGCGACGAAGACACCCGACGCAAAGTCGCTTATCACAACGGCACCGCCTGGACCTGGCTGTTCCCGTCTTTCTGTGAAGCTTTGGCTGTCACCGGCGGGAAAGATTCCGCAAGCCGGGCCCTGGGGTTCCTGATGTCTGTAAAAAAACTTATCGAATCCGGCGTCGCGGGCCAAATTCCGGAAATACTCGACGGCGCCGCGCCCCATGCCGCCCGCGGCTGCGGAGCCCAGGCATGGAGCGCGACGGAATTTTACCGGATATACAAAATCCTGAACCAGAATCCTATCAATTTGCGTTAAAGATATAATAAGCCCCTTCATAAAGGGTTTGTCAACACGCCGGACTTATATTTGAAAAACTTGCGCATGGCGTTAAAAAGTTCTAACCTGATACGTCCTGACTCTTAAATTCTTATAAAATATTTTGTGGCGGCCCGGAAAAAAATTGTAAAAAAATAAGCTCAATTTTATTTTTTTTGTGTTAAAAATGATTATTCCTGTTTTTTTTAATGGTTTTTAATCGATTATAACAGTATATTATTTGGTAGTTATGGTTCTTAATCGAGGAGACCAATCATGAGTACCAAGAAAACTGGAAGTCAGAAAAAGAAAAAAGTAAAGTTTGTAGTGGCTTCGGAAACAGGTAAAACCGTTTCAGTCGCCGGCACATTTAACAATTGGGACACCGCGCACAAAATCCTTGTCGATAAAAACGGTGAAGGAATTTATCAGGGTACTATGCTTTTAGCGCCTGGTACTTACGAGTATAAGTTCTATATCAACGAGACTTGGTGCATCGATCCCGCAAATCCCAATTTTTCACCTAATGAAATGGGAACCCTTAACAGTTTGCTGGTTGTTGAGGATTAGTAAAAAAACTTTTTCAAGCACGGAATATTTTCCGGAAGTCAGCCTTTACCGGAAGGGCTTCCGGTTTATTTTATTCCAGGGTCATGCGGAATACCGTTTCGCATGAGTTTTTCATTCGAAAATAACAAGGAGATGCTATGATCAATTTTCAATTGTATAATGTCGCCCCCAAAATGCCCGAAGAACTCGCTTTTCTGGAACTTTTATCCTACAATATGTGGTGGTGCTGGCACCCGGAAGCAATAGAGCTGTTCCAACGCATCAATCCGCTGCTGTGGCATCAGGAAGAGGGCAATACAAGAAAATTTCTCGGCATGATCCCGCAAGACCGGCTTGAAGAACTGGCAAAAGATAAATCCTATATCCGCCAGTTGAAAAGAGTTCAGGTTGACTTTGAGCGCGAAGTTAACGGAAACAGTGAAAAATCAAAACGCCTGATAGCTTATTTCTCCATGGAATACGGTATCCACGAAAGTATTCATCTTTATTCCGGCGGCCTTGGAGTACTGGCCGGCGATTATCTTAAAGCTGCTTCGGATATGGGTCTCCCGGTAGTCGGCGTCGGCCTGCTTTACCGGCAAGGCTATTTCCGTCAGTATCTCGACCGCAACGGCTGGCAGCTCGAACGCTATCCGGACAACGAAATCCACAATATGCCGCTTACCCGCGCGCTCGATTCCGAGGGCAACGAGGTTTTCGTCACCGTTCCCCTGAAAGACCAGGACCTGGTGGCTTCAGTATGGAGGCTGCTTGTCGGCAATATTCCGCTTATTCTGCTTGATACCGAACTTCCCCAGAATCCGCCGGAATTCCGGGAAATAACCGGGCGACTTTACGGAGGCGACAATAAAATGCGCCTCGAACAGGAACTTCTGCTGGGGATCGGCGGTTATGAAGCGCTGGTAAAAATGGGGTACTGTCCGGCAGTCTGCCATATGAATGAAGGACATGCGGCTTTTCTGGCGCTGGCCAGAATAAAACACCTGATCCAGGAAAAAGGGATCGCCCCGGAAGTCGCCCTTGAAATAGTCCGGCGCTCAAACGTTTTTACAACCCATACCCCGGTTCCGGCCGGAAACGAAGTTTTCAAAATAGATATGGTGAAACCTTACCTCGAAAAACCGGCTAAGGATATTGGTTTCGACGTCAACCGTCTCGTCGATTGGGGAGTGCCTATCGGCAGCCAGGGAAAAAGCAGTGAAATCTGCATGACGGTTCTGGGAATGCGGATGGCAAATTACAGCAACGGCGTCAGCAAACTGCACGGAGAAGTCGCCCGCGAAATGTGGCGCCATCTCTGGCCGGGCCGGGCAATCGATGAAATCCCGATAGGACATATCACCAACGGAGTTCATATCGCGAGTTGGATATCACTGCGCAAACGTAATATATTCGACCGTTTTCTCGGAATGGGCTGGGAGTCCAACCCCAATCAGGAACGCCTCAGGAAAAACGTTGAGGCGATTCCGGATGAGGAATTATGGATGGCGCATGAACTTTGCCGCCACAACCTGGTCCGCCATTCAAGGAAACGCCTCCAGCAGCAGATGAAATGCCGAAACCTTGACTGCGATATCATTTACAAGGCAAAGAATTTCCTCGATCCCGAAATACTCACTATCGGTTTCGCCCGGCGTTTCGCGACTTACAAACGCGGAACTTTGCTGCTGCGCAACCCCCAGAGACTGAAAAAACTGCTGAACAGCCAGGAAAAGCCGATTCAGCTGATTTTCGCCGGGAAAGCCCATCCGGCCGACGAAGCCGGGAAAGCCCTGATCCAGGACCTGATCAGGTTCTGTCAGGATTCCGACGTCCACAACCGGATAGTTTTCCTTGAAGACTACAACATGGCGCTTGCGCGGGAACTGGTTTCCGGTGTCGACGTCTGGCTCAATACGCCGCGCCGACCGCAGGAAGCAAGCGGCACTTCCGGAATGAAGTCCGCCGTCAACGGGGTTCTAAATTGCAGTATACTCGACGGCTGGTGGGCTGAAGCTTACACCCCGGAATGCGGTTTCGCTATTTTCGGCGACGAGAATTACGAAGATCCCGAAGACTGCGATAACTATGAATCCCATATGCTTTTCAATACTATTGAAAATGATATCATACCCTGTTTCTATGAGCGTTCCGAAGGCGGAATTCCCCATCGCTGGATAAAAATGATGAAAGAATCCATCATCGTCGGGCTCAGTAAATTTTCAAGCGCCCGCATGGCTCAACAATATAATAACGGCTTCTACGCCCCGGCGCTGCATAATTTTACAAACCTGCTTAAAGACGATGCCGCCGCAGGTAAAAAGCTCATCGGCATAAAAGAACTCCTGAATGACAATTACGACAAGCTTTCGATAGAATACCCGCAGGTAGACCGGGAACTGGTAGATGTCCATATCGGCGACACTTTCAACGTGAAATCCAAAGTGTTCCTGAACCGCCTTGCTCCCCAGGACGTCGAGGTGCAGGTGTATTACGGCCCGGTAAATGTCCATAACGAAATCATTCACAGCCATACCGCCGCAATGGAGCTTGCCGAAGATCTCGGTGAAGGATATTACATTTACAGCCATGAGCTCAAGTGCACCCAGGCCGGACGTTTCGGCCTGACCGCGAGAATAGTACCGTCAGGAAGTAACTGGCAGAACAGTATGCCCGGATTTATCCACTGGGCGGAATAGAATATTAAGGATTTCCAATGAATTCAAAAGAATGGAACTCGCCGCGAATATTGATCGTGACTCCGGAAATAACCTACCTTCCCCAAGGTATGGGCAACATGTCAAACCGCATGCAGGCAAAAGCCGGAGGACTGGCCGACGTTTCGGCGTCGCTGGTTACTGCTCTCTACCGCCAGGGCGCGGACGTGCATGTAACTTTGCCGCATTACCGGCGAATGTTCAATATCGACGTCGGCCGCCTGATCAGCAATGAATTGCAGGTATACATGAGCAATTTGTCCAACAGCCGGATACATCTGGCTGAAGACCGGATATTCTACTATCGCGATTCGGTTTACAGCGGTTACGACACCGACAGTTTCCGTTTTTCCATTGCCTTCCAGCGCGAAGTCATCAACAATATTATTCCCAAGGTAAAACCCGACCTGATCCACTGCAATGACTGGATGACCGGGCTTATCCCGGCCATGGCCCGGCGCCTCGGCATTCCATGTTTGTTCACGGTTCATAATATCCATACCCAGAAAATGATGATAGAAGCCATTGAAGACCGCGGCGTAGACGTCGCCGAATTCTGGGATAAACTTTATTATGCGCGTCAGCCCTATAATTATGAGGAAACCAGGAACAGCAACCCGGTTGATCTCCTGGCCAGCGGAATTTTCGCGGCCCATTACATAAATACCGTATCCCCCACCTTCCTTCACGAAATCGTCGACGGGCGACACAGTTTCATACCGGCGCACATCCGTCACCAGATAGCCGCAAAATCCCTTGCGGACTGCGCGGTGGGTATTCTCAATGCTCCGGATGAATCATTCAACCCGGAAAACGACAGTTTTCTTTCCGAACGCTATTGTCCGGAAACGGTTCTGGAAGGCAAAAGACGAAACAAGGCTATCCTGCAAAAACGCCTTGGCCTGAAGGTCGATCCGGACGTACCCGTACTTTTCTGGCCTTCACGCCTTGATCCGGTACAGAAAGGCTGCCAGCTCCTGACCGGTATTCTTTACCGGCTCATCGATAAATACTGGGATAAAAATCTACAGGTCGCTATCGTTGCCGACGGCCAGTATTTCCAATGTTTTCAGGATATAATCTGCATGCATGATTTCTATGACCGGGTGGCCATATGCGGTTTTGACGAAAAACTTTCGCATATTGGTTACGCGGGATCCGATTTCACGCTTATGCCTTCTCTTTTCGAACCCTGCGGCCTGCCTCAAATGATAAGTCCAATTTACGGGACTTTGCCGATAGTGCACGACACCGGAGGGCTTCACGACACGATAACCCATCTGACGCCGGATTACCGTAGCGGCAATGGCTTTGTTTTCAAAAATTATGATGAAGACGGACTGCTCTGGGGAATTGACCAGGCCGTTAAATTCTTCTCCCTGCCGGCGGAAACAAAACAAACCGTCCTTAAGCGCATTATGGAGGAGTCAAAAGCGGAATTTAACCATGACGTAACCGCCCGGCATTATCAGAATGTCTATGAACTGATGTTAAACAGGCCTTTGGTGTCGTGATGCCGATAAAAAAATTTTTACCCAACAAAACCGAACAACTGCTTTCCGATCCCTGGCTGAAACCGTTCCGTCACGACATCGAACGACGCGCGGCCGCTGCGATAAAAATGGAGCGGCGGCTGACCGGGGACAAACAAAGCCTGGCGGATTTTGCCTGCGCCCATGAATATTTCGGCTTGCATTTCCGCGGCGGGGAATGGGTCTTCCGGGAATGGGCTCCAAACGCCTCGGCAGTATATTTGACCGGTGATTTTTCCGGCTGGAGCCAAAACGAGGAGTTCCGTCTGGAACGCTTTAATCAACAGGGCGTATGGGAACTGAAATTACCAGGGGAAAGCCTGAAACACGGCATGCACTACCGCCTGACGGTTCACTGGCCCGGCGGTTGCGGCGAACGTATTCCCGCCTATGCCCGTTATGTTGTGCAGGATCCGCAAAGCAAAATCTTCAGCGCGAAAATATGGCATCCGGAAAAACATTACGTATTCAGGAATCCCAGCCCGGAAACCCCCGGTGAAATCCTGATTTATGAATCACATGTCGGCATGGCCCAGGAATACGAGGGCGTCGGCACTTTTAAAGAGTACCGGCAAAAAATTCTGCCCATGCTTGCCGGGTCCGGTTACAACACCATTCAGCTTATGGCGATCCTCGGACACCCTTATTACGGGTCTTTTGGTTATCACGTCGCCAATTTCTATTCGATCTGCTCCCTGTTCGGCACCCCGGACGAATTCAAGGAACTGGTGGATGCCGCCCATGGCCTGGGACTGCGGATAATTATCGATATGGTTCATTCGCACGCGGTAAAAAACGAAGTCGAAGGCGTCGCTAAATTTGACGGTACCAGCTATCAGTATTTCCATGAAGGCGAACGCGGCCAGCACCGTTTATGGGACTCTCTGCTTTTCGATTACGGCAAACCGGAAGTTTTGCATTTCCTGCTTTCGAACCTGCGCTTCTGGCTGGACGAATACCATCTGGACGGTTTCCGTTTTGACGGCGTCACCAGTATGCTCTATCATCACCACGGCCTGGGACACGCCTTTACCGGCTACGAAGAATATTTCGGCAGCCAGGTGGATGAACAGGCCTTCGCCTATCTGGCTTTGGCGAATAAAGTCATTCACGAAGTCAGGCCGGACGCCGTAACCGTTGCTGAAGACGTCAGCGGCATGCCGGGCCTGGCGGCGCCGCGCGAACATTTCGGCTGCGGTTTCGACTATCGCCTGGCAATGGGAATTACTGATTATTGGTTCAAACTGTTCGATAAAGCCGATGAAAACTGGAGCATGCCCGGCCTCTGGCACGAACTCACCAACCGCAGACGCGATGAAAAAACCGTCAGTTACGTTGAATGTCACGACCAGTCGATAGTAGGCGGGCAAACCGCCATTTTCCGGATGATCGAGCGTTCGATGTATGACTCGATGCGGATTGATTCGCAAAATATACTGGTTGACCGGGGAATAGCCCTGCATAAAATGAGCCGCCTCATTACTCTGGCGACCGCTGCGAACGGTTATCTGAATTTCATGGGCAATGAATTCGGACACCCGGAATGGGTGGATTTTCCGCGCGAGGGCAATAACTGGTCATATAAATACTGTCGTCGTCAATGGTCGCTGGCGGAAGACGAATCGCTGCGTTATCATTTCCTGCGCGACTTTGACCGTTCCATGCTGAAAATCATCAGGCAGGAAAAAATATTCGCCTGCCGGCCGCAAAAAATACTGGTCAACGACCGGGATAAAATAATCGCTTTCGAACGCGGCGGGCTCTTTTTCTTTTTTAACTTTCACCCTGCGCGTTCTTTCGATAACTACCGGATCGCGCTGCTGCCCGGAGAATATGAACTTATACTGGATTCCGACAGTCCGGTCTTCGGCGGCCATGCCCGGTTGGCCCCCAATCAGCATTTTTTCACCATGCCCGCTAAAAACGCCAACGAAATTTATCATGAAATCAGTCTTTACCTGCCCTGCCGTACCGCCCTGGTTCTCAAGCGGTGCGGGAAAAACACCTGATTTAAGATTCACCGATTTATCTCGTATGCTGTTTGTAAAAAGCTCCTTGCCGGTTAATTTAACTGATACGGAATGAATTAAATTTTACACAGGGATATAGGAAATATGA
>JBAYCO010000032.1:0-15464 GCA_041668685.1 Victivallaceae bacterium
CTTCGGGCAGTATTTTGCGGGCTTCTTTAATCGTTTCGTAAACTATGTTCGGGGGCGTCGTGCCGGACGCGTCCTTGAAAGCGACGCTGTCAAAAGGAATTTCCCTGGCGAGAATTTCTTTCAGGCGGTCAATATAAAATTCGGGAGTATGGGCATAATTTTCATTCAAGCCGGGAGGCAGTCCCATCAGAGTCACAGTAACCTGGTGTTTCAGTCCGGCGTCATGGATGCACTGCCCGGAATAAGCGAGGTTCCGGACATCGTTAAGCGCGTCAAAATTGCGGATGGCGCTGATGCCGTGTTTTTTGAACATCCTGGCGTGCAGATCGATAATGTCGCGGGACTGGGACACCAGCCCGACCACATTCGCGCCGCGGGCGAGGGTCTGGAGGTTGATCTCATCGCCGACGAGCTCACGGGCGGCGTCCATCATATCGAACGCGTCCTGCCCGCAATAGAAATAAAGGCTTTGGAAGCGTGCGCCTCCGCCGATTTCAAAATTCGTTGTTCCCGCTTCCACTGCGGCCTTGAGGGCCGGGAGGAAGTCTTCTGTTTTTACGCGTGCTCCCAGACAGCTTTGAAAACCGTCTCGGAAGGATGTATCCATAAATTTGATTTTTTTCATTACGAACCTGTCTTTTTATGTTAGTTTTAAGTTATTTTTTATTGCGATGCATGTGGACGGCGGCAATCGCGGCGGCAACCAGATTTTTGTTGTCCGCGGCCGGGGCCGGAGTTCTGCGTGGAGGGGCGGTTTTTTCTTCCAGCAGGTGCGCGAAGGGTTTGAGAGCTTTCGCGACCAGTAGGATGACCACGACCATTATCGAGAGGAACAGCAGTACGTATCCCATTCCAATGACCATTAATTTAAATCCGTCGATAATCATTCTGATTGTATTCCTGTTTATTTTATCGTTTATTCTTAAACCACTAATTTTCACTAATTCGACACTGATTTTTTTGCGGCTTTGCCGCAAAGAACTTTCCTGATCAGTGTTTCATCAGTGCGGATAAGTGGTTAAAATAACAAATTCCTTGTACCATATATTTAAACCGATATCAGTTTTTCAAAATCAATGGAATCCTTATTGATTCTGACATCACCGCTGAAAAACCTGTTTTGTCCGCGGGCGGACTCGAAAATTATTTCACCGCTGCGGCCCAGGTCAATGATTTTGCCGCTTATGGTTTCCGTTCCGGTATCAAGCTCGACGTTCTTGCCAAGCAAAAGATTTTCGGTTTTCCATAAGTCAAACAGGGCTTCAGGCAAAATAGAGTAGGTACTATAATACTTGTTCAGGTTTTTAGCCAGTTTTTCAACAACTTTTTTCAGATTAAATTCACGGCCGGTTTCATACCGCAAAGAACTTGCCGGCTGGTCTATCTGGCTGATAATTTCCGGTGACATATTTACGTTGATCCCGATTCCGGCAACGACCCCCGCAAACCGGTCTTCGGCGTTCGAAGCGGTTTCGCAGAGTATCCCGGCGATTTTGCGTTCCCGGCAGAATATGTCATTAGGCCATTTAAGCCAGAATTTTATTTCGGGAGCGGTTTCCCGGAGGGTGCTCAACGCTCCCAGCGAGGCGATTATCGAGGTCATGACCGGGTTTTGTCCGGCGTTTTTAACGACCAGCGAGGCGTAAATATTGGTATTTGGCGGGGAAAGCCATTGGCGTTCGTGGCGTCCGCGTCCGGCTTTCTGGCCGCCGGCGACGACCAGCGTCGCGTCGGGAAGTTCGTTAAAATTGCGCAAAGCGTATTTATTAGTCGAGTCAATTATATCCAAGTATATTATATTCAATTCTTTGTGCATGCATGTGTCCAGTTTTGTTTCCGCCTAAAATAGCACAAGTTCGCGGAAAATAAAGATAAATAGAGGAAAAATTTGGGCTTTCCGATATTTTATTTTAACCACTTATCCGCACTGATAAAACACTGACCAGGAGAGTTTTTCTTTGCGGCAAAGCCGCAAAAAATCAGTGTCGAATTAGTGAATATCAGTGGTTCTGAAATTCCCGGTTTTTGTTCGTTAAGAAAGTTGTATCTTCTGCACTTTGTACCCTTGAAAATCTTATATTAACGCTTGTGCCGCCAGGCCGCCGGATCCAGCCGGTAAAATTCCTTAAACAGTTCATAGAGCTGAACATGCGCTCTTTGCAGAGCCAGAGGGTTGCAGAAAAAACTTTCGGTGGTCACTGCGAAAAATTCGGCCGGGTTGGTGGCTCCGTACCAGTTTATTACGTCTTTTACCGCGTGTTCCGCTTCGCGGCACAAGTGTTCGTATTCGCGCGTCATAACCTCGCGCCATTCAGGATAGGCGCTTTTATTCGAAAGGGGCGGCGTGCCGTCGGCGTAACCGTCGAGCTGATCAAGCTGGTGGGCGAATTCATGGAGAACGACATTTTCGTGACAATGAACATTGCCGGCTTCGTTTTCAATCTGCCGCCATGAGAGGACTAAATTACCGTGCGTCCAGGATTCGCCCAGCCGGGCGCTTTCTTTCTGGACTACCGTGACTCCGCCGAGTTTCGAGCGCGAATTCGAGGCTACATAAGTGTCGGGATAAACCAGGATTGAATTCAAGCCAGGATAACATTCGAAATCTTTGTTCAGCAAAAGCAGTCCGGCGAAGGCGGCAATAGTGACTTTGACCGTAGAAGTAATCTCCATTCCGCCGCAGCCTTCGAACGCTTTTTCATCGAGAAATACCGCGATGCGCCCGTGAAGTTCTTTTCTAAGTTCATCCGGGAGCAGGGAATACAAAGCGACGCGCTTTTCAAGGACTTCAAGGGATTCCGGCGGGAGTTCGCCCGCCATGAGTTTTTCGCGGCGTCTGGCTTTTCGGTACATCGCCAGGACAATACCGCCGATAAGTATTATGGCTGCGGTAAACGACAAAACTATATCAAGCGTATCAAAAGACATATTCGACCAACCTTTAGTCCCGCACGGCTAGAGACAGCCGTGGCTACACCGGGAAGCTTTGCATGTTGAGAAAACAGATGTAGCCGCCCCTGTCCCCAGGGGCGAAGATAACGCTGAAATTTCATTGACGTTTCTTGCTCCCCGGTTTTTTACTTTATTTAAAATACCTGTTTGCCCGGCGCTTTCAAAATTAAATGCGTTTTTTATGAAAAATATCTGTTGACTAGTCCGCTGCGCAGTTTATAATAACCGGATAACCGCTAACAAAACAAGGCAAATCCCGCAATGAGTACAGAAATCAACGTTTTGGAACTTGATGAGAATATGACTGTCGAGTCTGTTGACGAGAACGGCCTGATCTGGCTGAATCCCAATCAGTCTCCATTCAAATTAGTCGGCTTTTACTGGTTTGGGCAGGATAAAGTCTACCGCCGTTTTCCGGTTAACCCTGATCCGGCCCTGCCGACAGGGGTGGAAGCTTTAAGCAACCATACCGCCGGCGGCCAAATCAAGTTCAAAACTGACAGCAAACGTATCGCCGTTAAAGTAAAACTTTTGGCCCCTCCGTCAATGGATCATATGCCCGATACCGGCAGCAGCGGTTTCGATATTTATGCGGGCGCACCCGGGAAACAAACCTTTTGCGGAGTTGCCCGTATACCCGGCAGAAATACTGACTATACACATGAATTTCAATTCCCGGAAAGCATAATGCGCGAAATAACCTTGTATTTCCCCCTGTACAACGGAGTGGAAAAACTTTCCGTCGGACTGGATAAAAACGCCGCAATCGCCGCTCCAAAACCTTTTATAGACGATGGTCCGATTGTTGTTTACGGCACCTCTATCGCACAGGGTGGCTGCGCCTCTCATCCCGGCATGTGTTATTCGAATATCCTGAGCCGCAAGCTTAATCGTCCCTTTATCAATCTTGGCTTTTCCGGTAACGGCAAGGGCGAGCCCGAAGTTGCCGAGCATATTTCACGCATTAAAGATCCCGCCATGTTCATTCTTGACTACGAAGCCAACGTTTTACCCGAACGAATGGCTGAAACCCTGCCCGGTTTTATCCGTATTTTGCGCGGTAAGCATCCGACGACCCCGATCCTGGTCGTCTCCAAGGTCGCTTACGCCAGGGAAGTTTTTGACGAAGGTGAAAAAAATAAACGCGAAAGCAGTAAAAAAATAGAACGTGAAAACGTTGAAAAATTCCGGGCGGCCGGAGATAAAAATATTCATTTTATCGATGCCGGATTGTTCCAGGGAGAAGATTTCTGGGAATGCACGGTTGACGGGGGGCATCCGACCGACCTTGGTTTTTACCGCATGGCGGAAAACCTGCTGCCCGAAATAGAAAAAAGACTGTAATTCAATTTACGCGTAATCGGTCAGCCTCGGTAACGGCTTTTGGGGTATAGCGAAGGAGGCCTCGAATTCCGTGTTTTGAGTTTGACGTAAGAATTATCGCGCGTTCGTAGTCCCGCCTTCAGGCGGAAAACGGAACCGTTGTCCTTGTGGGAAATTCCGCTTAAAAGCGGTACTACAAACACATAATTATCCATTCTTTTCCCTCAACTAAGCCAACTGACCGAATACATTTACGCGTAATGGCTCACTCTTTTCGCAGGTTTAAATAGTAGCTCAAGCGTCTCGCTTGAGTCATGAACGGAACAGACGTTAACTGGCCACCGACACAACCGGGACGGTTGTGCTACTATCACGTAAAGCAGCACATTCAGCCTCAGGAAAAGAGTGAGCCATTACATTTACGCCGCCGAAATGATAAATTTATTTTATTAAAGGTTGATAAATTCCCGGTTGGATTGTATAATAAGTGTTATGGTTAACCATAATTAACAAATAGTGCAATATGAAAATACCTGTATATCAGCAGATCAAGGATATTATTCGCGAGGAAATCGCTCAGGGTAAATACAAACCCGGCGATCTTCTTCCGTCCGCCAACCGGTTGGCGGCAATGTTTTCGACCAGCCGCAATACCGCGGTCAAGGCCATAAATGATTTGGCTATGGAGGGCGCGATCCGCTGTATTCAGGGGAAAGGTTCGCTGGTCAATGATTTCCGGCAGAAAGCGTCCGGCGAACGCCCGGAGAACCGCAGAAGCTCATCGGTTCCGGATATCGGCATTCTGATTACGGACTTTGACGATCTCAACAGTCCTTATTTTTCCAGGCTTATCGGAGGAATATCCGAAAAGGCTAAAAGCGTTTCATGCAATCTGAAGACTTTCTGCATCAATAATTATTCCATAAACGACTTTGTTCGCCGTGAATATTTCGACGGCCTTATCGTCGCCGCGAAACTGCCGCAAAGTTCGGTGTTCGTATTGAAACAGAGCGCCATTCCCTTTGTCCTGGCGGGCAACGACCTTTATGGAGAAGAACTGCTCTGCGTAACCGGCGACAGCTATGACTCAGCCTATGAGGCGCTTAGCTATCTGCATTCCCTCGGTCATGAAAAAATAGCCGTATTTGCGGGGCCGACCAGTGCCAGGAGCACGCCTTTGGCCTATATGGCTTATCGGCACGCCATGGATCATTTTCACCTTGAAATCGACGAAGGTTTATTCAAGGCATGCGATTACGGGGAAGAAGCGGGATATAATGCTTTTGGGGATCTTATCCGCAGCGGCAGGGCTCCGACTGCGGTTTTTGCGCAGGAGGACAATATCGCGGTCGGGGTAATAAAAGCGGCGGCGGAAAATTCACTGAAGGTTCCCGATGACCTGTCGGTTATCGGCAGCGGCGACAGATTCCCGGTGTCGAATGTCAAAATCCCTTTGACGACTTTTGAGGACAGGCTTGGCGATATCGGCGCGTTATGTCTGGAAATGATAGTAAAAAAACTCAGGAATGAAGAAATCAGGGAAAGCAAAGTTTGCCTGAAATCAAAATTGATAATAAGAAACTCATGTGCGAAAATAAAAAGGAACTGAAAAGATGTCTCAAAAACCTGTAAATTTCGCGGTTATCGGATGCGGTGCGCTGGCGCGCATGATGCATGTTCCGAACATCGCAAAATCTTCGAAAGCAATACTTCACACCTGTTGCGACCTTTCTGACGAAGCGCTCAGGGAATGCCGGGAAACGCACGGCGCTCTCAATATCAGCAAAGACTGGAAAGCGGTTGTCGCCGACCCGGAAGTAGAGGCTGTCTGCCTGGCGACTACCGAAAAACTCCGCCTGCCGGTCATCGAACTTGCCGCGGAATATAAAAAGCCGGTTTATGTGGAAAAACCGCTGGCCCGCACTTTGGATGAGGTCTATGCTGTTCAGAAAGTCGTCAACAAAAGCGGTATCCCGTTTTGCGTCGGCCATAACCGCCGCAACAGCCCGGCGATGATCGACGCCCACCGTATTTTCCGTTCCCAGATGGAAAATCCACAGACCTGTGAATGGCGTTGGAACCGTGAAGGGGACGCCCGCCCGCCGCGGACGGACGACGGCGTCGCCGCTTTTACCTGCCGGATAAATGACGACTGGTATTCGTGGAAAAGCTGGGTTTTCGACCCTGTCCAAGCCCCGCACGGCCCGATGCTGTTTGAAATGACTCATTTTACCGACCTCTGCAACTGGTTTCTGGCAAGTGAACCTGTTGAAGTCGTCGCTTTTGAGACCGGAATGCTCAATCATTCGATTATCATTAAATATTCCGGCGGTGAAATCGCCACTCTGGCTTTATGCGGAAACGGTACGTTTGGTTATCCCAAAGAACTTTATGAAGCAATGGGCAACGGTAGTATGGTTGTCTGCGATCACATGTGTGAAGTCCGTACCGCGGGGATTAAGGATGTTCCCGCGAGAATAACTTATCCTTTCCTCAAAGACCGCCATCCTGAGGTCGGCAAACAGGGCGGAATCGCCGGCTGGCTTGAGAAGAAAGCCGCCGCCTGTCAGGAATCGCTGGATAAAAATGACCAGATGCTCCAGTTCAGTGCGGAACCGGACAAGGGACACGCTCACGCGATTGACCGTTTTGTTGACGAAATTCGCGGTGAAGGCGAAGTTGTCTGCGGAGTTGACGACGCTGTGGCGGCAACGCGGATAGCTTTCGCGGCAATCAAATCCGCGGAAACCGGGCGAATAGTAAAACTAGCTGAAATCTAAAGCTTTCGCCTGCGTTTGAACCGCGCCATACCCTCTTATTATCAACGCCCAAACATAAAAAAAAGCTATTTTTTTGAATTTCGCTTTGACTATGGAGCGAGGCGGGTTAATGTTATTGTACTAAGCAACTAAAAATTGTTAGTCACAAATTTGATTTTTTTATTTATCACAGTTACAAAATAAAAGGAATGACAAAATGACAAAGCGTGATCTTGTAGTTAAGATTTCTAAAGAAACTGGATTAATTCAAAACGATGTGGCTTTCGTGGTTCAGAAAACTTTTGACTACATCGCTGCTGAATTAACAGAAGGTAAAACTATCGAGTTGCGCAACTTTGGCGTTTTTGAAGTAAAAGTCCGTAAGAGCCGTAAAGGCAGGAATCCCAATAAGCCGAAGAACGAAGTCATCATCCCTGAAAGAGCTGTCGTTAAATTCCGCGCCGGCAAGGAACTGAAAGAACAGGTTGAAAAACTTGATACTAAAAAATTATAAGCGTTAACAGCTGATAAATGGACTGATACATACTGCGCCGCGCAAAAAACGCCTGGCGCATTTTATTTTTTTAACAGTATGAGGTATGTGAACTATGGCAAAATTTTCTCCGCCGCCGGGAACGGCTGATATCTTCCCGGAAGAAATGCCCTTGTGGTACAGGCTCGAAGAGGCTGCCCGGCGAATATTTCCGCTTTACGGCTACGGGGAATTGCGTACTCCGGTTTTTGAATATACGGAAGTTTTCAAACGCGGCATCGGTGATGAAACCGAAGTCGTCCAGAAGGAAATGTATACTTTTGAAGACCGCGGCGGCCGCAGCCTGACTCTGCGCCCGGAAGGAACTGCCGGGGTAATGCGGGCGCTGCTCAATACCGACGTTATGAACGGCAATGAAAAGCGGGTTTTCTACATAGGCCCGATGTTTCGCGGCGAACGTCCCGCCGCCGGCCGCCGCCGCCAGTTCCACCAAGTCGGCGTTGAAAATGCCGGACGGGTCGCTCCTGAGCTTGACGCCGAGTGCATGGCGATGATGATGCAGTATCTTGAAGACCTTGAGATAAAAGGCGCGAAACTCCTGATAAACACCCGCGGCGTACGGGCTGACCGCGAACCCGCGGAAAAAGTTTTACGCGAATATTTCCGTCAGCACATCGCCGAAATGTGTGACGACTGCAAAACCAGGGTTGAGCGCAATGTCTGGCGGATCCTCGACTGCAAACAGCCCGGCTGCGGCGAAATAGTCAAGCGCGCTCCGGATTACGTCAGCACCTACACGCCCGAATCACGGGCTTATTTTGACACGGTATGCGATTTGTTGACGGCTTTCGGCGTGGACTTTGAAATTGACAAACAACTGGTGCGCGGTCTGGATTATTATGCGCATACGGTGTTTGAAGTAATACATCCGGGACTTGGCGCACAGAACGCAATCGCCGGAGGCGGACGTTACGAACTTTATTTGCCGGAAAACAGCAAACCGATTATCGGAGTCGGTTTCGCTGCCGGATTGGAGCGTCTCCTCATGGTGCAGGAAGCGCTGAAAGTAGCGGCGCCCGCGCCCGCCCTGGGGCCGGTATTCCTGATAAGCATGGGAGATGCGGCGCGCGCTTTCAACATGAAGCTTGCGCATGAACTCCGCGGCGGCGGTATTCCCGTAGTTGTTGAGGTTGAAGGCAAGAGCATGAAAGCCCAGATGCGGGCCGCCAACCGGGTTAACGCCGCTTTCGCGGTGATCTGCGGCGACGAAGAACTGGAAAAAGGCAAAGTTGTCTGCAAGGACATGCGGGAAGGTTCTCAGAATGAGGTTTCCCGTTCCGAATTGAATAGTTTTCTTGGGAAAATATATAAAACCGAGGAGTAACCGATGATTTCTAAAAAGAACCTGATATTTCTGGGAGCCCCCGGCGCCGGTAAAGGCACCGGAGCCAGCGCGTTGACTGAACGTGAACCGCTGGTGCACATTTCAACCGGTGATATTTTGCGCGCCGAAATACAAAACGGCACGGAACTTGGAAAAAACGCCGCCGGAATAATGGCGAAAGGAGAACTGGTTCCCGATGAAATCGTCGCCGGAATGGTGAAGGCGCGTCTTAAACAGCCGGATTGTGATAACGGTTTTATTCTGGATGGTTTTCCGCGGACGGTAAAACAGGCGGAACTGCTGGAAGAGGCACTCAAGGAAATAAACAGGAAAATCGATGCCGTGATCTATTTTGACATCAGCGACGATATCCTTATCAAGCGCCTGACGGCCAGAGTGTCCTGCAAAAAATGCGGCAGGATTTACAATAAGCTGTTCCTGCCTCCCGCAAAGGAAAATATCTGCGACGACTGCAATGAGGAACTTTTCCAGCGCCCGGACGATTCTTTGGAAACGGCACAGGAACGCCTGAAGGTATTTTACAAAAATACCCAACCCCTGATTGATTATTACACCGCGAAAAATCTTTTGACGAGCATCAGGGAAGTCGAACGCGATAAAATGGTTGCCGAATTGTTCGGAAAGTTGAGATGACAAATGTTTATGAAACGTGACTATGTTATTCATAGTGATGAAGAAATCGCTAAAATACGTTATGCGGGGAAACTGACCGCCGAAGTCAGGGACCAGGTAAGACTGCTGGCCCGGCCCGGAATGTCAACCTATGAACTGGACCAGATTGCCGGGGCCCTGATCGCCGACACCGGCGGCAAGAGCGCGTTTTTGGGCTATAGCGGTTTCCCGGCAAATATATGTATTTCGGTAAATGACGAAGTCGTACATGGTATCGGGCGTCCCGACAGGATTATCCGGGAAACGGATATCGTAAGTATTGATGTGGGCGTCAACTATGAAGGCGGAATCGGCGATACCGCCTTGACTTTCACGTTTGGGGATGAACAGCCTGACGATATAGCCCGGCTCCTTGAAAATACGCTGAAAGCCCTTGATGCGGGAATTGAACAGGCACGCGCCGGCAACCGTATCCGGGATATCAGCGCGGCGGTTGAAAAAACGGCGAAAGCCGCTCATCTGGGGGTGGTGCGCGAGTATGTCGGACACGGATGCGGGACAAAACTGCACGAGCCCCCGGAAGTGCCGAATTTCGTCTCAAGCCAGAGAGGTCCCCTGCTGCGGCCGGGAATGGTTCTGGCGATTGAGCCGATGTTGAACCTCGGCTCATATAAAGTTTTTACGGAACCCGACCGCTGGACGGTACGGACCGTAGATGGAACATTGTCGGCTCATTTTGAGCATATGGTGCTAATAACTGAAAACGAACCGGAGATTTTAACGTGGCCAAAGATGATGTAATCAAAGTGGAAGGCGTGATAAAAGAATTGCTGCCGAACACGCGATTCAAGGTGGAACTGGCAAACGGACATTCCGTAATCGCGCATATCAGCGGAAAAATGCGTCTTAACTTTATCCGCATTCTTCCCGGCGATAGCGTACTTATGGAGATGTCCCCCTACGACCTCTCAAAAGGTAGAATCGTATTCCGCAAAAAATAGACGGCGGATTGTAAAAAAAAGCGAATGCGGATGGAAAATAAGACTTCTCCGTGTTCTTTTTGCCTCTGCCGTTTCTTTCTCATTGATGCAATACCCGGTTCTCCCGGCTGTATTGAATGTCCGGATTAATTCCTGCAAGCTTCCAGGAGAAAAGTAATGACTGAATCTATCGTCAGTATTTACCGGAGTCCTGATTATACTCCCGATAATATAGAAAAAGCGCTTGGCGAATGCCTTGAAGCCCTGGGCGGGATTGGAAAATTTGTTTCACCCGGACAGAAAGTCCTGTTGAAGCCGAACCTCCTGGGAACTTTTTCTCCCGATAAAGCGGTGACGACGCATCCTGAAGTCGTCAAGGCGGCGGCGCGTGCGGTTATCGCCGCCGGGGCAACGTGCTTCATCGGTGACAGTCCGGGCATGGGGACCTTCAAGGACGTCTGCCGGATTACCGGGATGAACGAGGCGGCGGAAGATTCCGGGGCGGAACTGCATGAGCTGGACCAACCGGACGAATTCGTTGTAAAGGACAACAAGGTCGGGCGCAAACTGCCGCTTTCCGCGTTCCTCAAAGACATAGACCTGATCATTACCCTTCCCAAACTCAAGACTCATGGACAAATGGGATTTACCGGAGCCGTCAAAAATCAGTACGGACTGCTTCCCGGTTCTCTCAAGGCCGAATATCATTACCGTATGAAAACCCGTGAATGGCTGGCTGAATTCATTGTGGACATAAACCGCGCCGCGCCTGTGAAACTGGCGATTATGGATGCGGTTTTTGGTATGGAAGGCCACGGCCCCAGCGGCGGGGAACCGCGTAAAATCGGTTGCCTGTTGGCCTCCGCTGATCTTGCCGCCCTGGACGCGGTGGCGTGCCGCCTGATCGGGATCGATGCCGCGGCCATTCCGATCCTAAGCGCCGCCGCCGGACGCGGTTTCGGTAATATCGGTTTCGACATGATAAAAACCGTCGGCGTTGATCCGGATGAACTGGCGGTTAGTGATTTTAAGATTATCAAAGAGAAAACAAATATTTTGCGTCTTCTTCCGCTGCCCGGACCCGCGCTCGAATGGATCCGCCAACACTGGAAGGCATATCCCGAAATAGACCCGGATAAATGTGTGAAATGCATGAACTGCCGCGACGGCTGTCCGTTGAAACCGCCCGCTATCGACCCCGATAAAGCGTGGAAAGTAAACAAATCCGCCTGCATAAAATGTTACTGCTGCCATGAGTTCTGCCCGGTTAAGGCTATAAAACTTAAACCGACCTGGCTCGAAAAACATATCAATCTCGATGCTCTTGCCGGAATTGCCGGTAGAATAATTTCGATACCCACCCGGCTCAGAAGAAAAAAGAAACGAAAAAGTCCAGCAGACTAGTGTATAGCAACACACATTTCGGGGTTCGTTTCGGTCAGCTCAGAGCCGTTAACTTCTCGGTTTTCCGTTTGATCTTTTGCTGACAAGTAGTCGCGAGTGCGGCCTCGCACCGCGACCTTTACGCTCAGTATGGCCAGGCGACTCAGCCCGGCGGACGTCTTTGTCGCGGAGCAAGGCTGCTCTCGCGACTACTAAAAACATCATGAAACATTAAGCCAGTCGCGGAAATGGGACTTTTGCCGGCCCTGCCGGATTGACATTTTTGACTGCAAATTAAAGACCGCATTTGATTTTTTAATTAATCCGGGCCATATTTATTCATCCCCCGTAACCCTGTTAACAAAGGAAGAATCATGAGCAGCTTTATCAGAAAACAGGCAATCGCTTCAATTGCAGCCGACTCCCTCGAAAAAAAACTGCCGTATAAAGGCGGAAGCATTACGGAACTTTACGGAGACGATGTCCTAAGCCTCAGGGCAATAAGAAAATACCTGCCAGCGGATGTTTTCTCTAAGCTTGAGCAGACTGCAAAAGAAGGCGTCGGCCTCGACCCGTCCATAGCTAATGATGTGGCGCAGGCAATGAAAGAATGGGCTCTGAGCAAAGGCGCCAGCCATTATACCCACTGGTTTCAGCCGCTGACCGGTTCCACCGCCGAAAAACACGATTCATTTATCGAGGTTGACGGTGACGCGGGCGTTCTCCTGAAATTTTCCGGTAAAAACCTCACTGTCGGCGAACCGGATGCTTCGAGTTTCCCTTCAGGCGGGCTCCGTTCCACTTTTGAAGCCCGCGGTTACACTGCCTGGGATCCGACCAGCCCGGCCTTTATCAAACGCGGGAAAAACGGCGCTACTTTGTGCATCCCGACCGCTTTCTGTTCCTACACCGGCGAGGCGCTTGATAAAAAAACGCCGCTTCTGCGCTCGATACAGGCGATCAACGGGCAGATAAAACGCCTGCTTAAGTGTTTCGGTGAAGAAGATGCCGGTTATCCGGAAGTCACCCTCGGCGCGGAACAGGAGTATTTCCTGGTTGACAAACGTCTTTTCATGTGTCGTCCCGACCTTATCCAGACCGGGCGCACTTTGTTCGGGGCCGCACCCCCGAAGCACCAGCAGCTCAACGATCATTATTTCGGCGCAATCAAGCCCCGCATAATTGCCTTTATGGCGGAAGTCGATCAGGAATTGTGGAAACTCGGCATTCCCGCTAAAACCCGTCATAACGAAGTCGCCCCGGCGCAGTTTGAACTCGCCGCCCAGTTCGAAAGACTCAATCTGGCGGTTGACCACAATATGCTCATCATGGAAGTTCTCAGGCAGGTCGCCGACCGTCACGGCCTGGTTTGCCTGCTGCACGAAAAACCTTTTGCCGGAATCAACGGCTCCGGCAAGCATAATAACTGGTCGATAGGCACCGACAGGATGAATTTGCTCAATCCCGGCAAAGATCCATACCAGAACGCTATTTTCCTGACCGTGCTCTGCGCGGTCATCCAGGCAGTGGATAAATACGGCGATCTGCTCCGCGTCAGCACGGCTTCCGCCGGTAATGACTGTCGTCTGGGCGGACACGAAGCGCCGCCGGCCATTATTTCGATTTTTCTCGGCGAACAACTTACCGATATTATCGAACAGATTGAAAAAGGCAGCGTAAAAAGCTCAAAAAAAGGCGGAGAACTGCGTATCGGCGTCGACGCGCTGCCGCCTTTGCCGCAAGATACGACCGACCGTAACCGGACAAGTCCGTTCGCTTTTACCGGAAACAAGTTTGAATTCCGCGCCATCGGTTCTAACCAGTCATGCGCCGGGAGCAATATTGTCCTGAATACAATTGTCGCTGAAGCACTTGACGAAATTTCCGGTAAACTTGAAAAATGTTCCAAAACCGAATTTCACACCACTCTCCAGAAGATACTTCAGGAAATCATCAAAAAGCATAAGCGGATCATTTTTAACGGCGATAACTATTCGCAGGAATGGATGAAGGAAGCCGAAAAACGCGGATTGCCGAATGCCCCGACAACGGTTGACGCTCTCAAATACCTGCTGGTCGAGAAAAATATCAAAGTCCTTGAAAAATATAATGTCCTGACCAGAAAAGAAATTCAGTCTCGTTATGAGGTGTTCATGGCTGAATACAAGAGCAGGGTGCAGATCGAAGGCGAACTGGCCCTGAACATGGCCCTTACCATGATCCTGCCCGTCGCCATTCTCCAGCAGAGCGAAATTGTCGCTAATATTGACCGGATGAGTTCGATAGATATGCCTTCCGGAATTGACGCACAGTTTGAAAAAGCCGGGCGCATAGGTGATCTCATTACCGAATTGTCTGATTGCGGCAATGATTTGAGGTATGCTTTAAATACGGAAGATTTCGGCGATATTATCGAATGCATGGAAAAACTGCGAAAAGCCGCTGATGCCCTGGAGGGACAGGTTGACGACGAAGACTGGCCGCTGCCGAAATACAGTGAAATGCTTTTCGTATATTAAAGTGGGGAACCGCAATGAATGCGCTGAATGATTTTCTGCGTTACCTGACGAATGAACGCCAGGCGAGTTCCCATACCACGGATAATTATCAGCGTGATATTCTGTATTTCGCGGAAGTGGCGCTTGGCGGCCGGGAAAATCCGGATTGGACGCGGGTCGGTCTCGACCATGCCCGGAAATATGTCATCAAGCTTCAGGAACGCAAACTGGCGCGGAATTCCATACTTCGCAAAATTTCATCGATGCGTTCTTTTTTCCGTTTTCTTCTGCGCGAGGAAATCGTTGACAAAAATCCTTTCGTCGGTTTGGCGTCGATTAAAAAAGAGCAGAACCTGCCGAAATTCATGAGTGTAAATGAAGTTGACCGCTTGAGCTCCATTCCCAAAAATTACTGGACGAAAGCGGTTCAGGACGGCAGCGCCAAAGACCAGGATTCGGCGGCTTTTGCCGCGTCCCGGGACACCGCGCTGATAGAAGCGATCTACAGCGGCGGTCTCCGCATCAGCGAAGCGGTCGGGCTTAATCTCGGAGACATTGACCTGATCAGCGATATAATGAAAGTAAAAGGCAAGGGCAAAAAGGAGCGTATCGCCGCTATCGGCAAACCCGCCGCCCAAGCTTTGCGTCATTATTTGGGAATGCGGACACTGAGAACCGGGAATGAACGCCCCGGCGCTCCGCTTTTCGTTAATCGCTTCGGAAACCGTCTAACTCCCAGGTCGTTCCAGCGCAGCCTGAAAACGTATTTGATCTTCGCCGGGCTGCCGCCCGACCTGACACCGCATAAATTGCGGCACTCGTTCGCGACTCACTTGCTGGATGCCGGCGCCGACCTGCGCGCCGTGCAGGAAATGCTGGGGCATGAAAATCTCAGCACCACCCAGATCTATACGCATGTGACCACCGAAAAAATGAAGGATATCTACAAAAAAGCCCATCCCAGGGCAAAATAACCTTGTATACTGTATTAATCTGAAAATTTAACATCTATACTGCAACCGAGTAGGCCGGCTTTCGATGAAAGCGGCAAAGAGCAAC